>CAZKNI010000239.1:0-3420 GCA_964554055.1 uncultured Phycisphaerae bacterium
ACAGAACTGTAAATAGATTCGCCACGTTTCTTATAACGCCAGCCAAACGGAATTCCCGATTCGATAATTTTACCCCGTGACAATTTTCCTAAAACAAGTACAGCGTTACCTTCTGCATCCTTGGCTACAATTACGCCTTTAGGTCCCTTCCGTATTCCTATATGGTCATAATACAAACACTCAAATTCTTTCGGCAATCCCTTTGTTACGGAATATTTATCATTCGTAACATAAATCGTCTTGACCTCTTTTACTCGGCTCTCGCCTACACCTATATCCGGAAACAATTTAAATTGTCCGAATATTCCCCTCAAACCCACACAATCATGACAAAGAATTACTCCGCCACCAGAATCAACATAATTCAACAAATTTATTCGCCAATCGATACCCTTGTCATAAGCAAGCTCGTCTTCATTTGAAAGTCTTTTGGTCACTGAAAAAATAAGAACATCATAACGATTAATTATTTCAGACCTAAGACTGCTAATTCTCTCTGCTGATATGCCATCCACTTCTCTCAAAGCGCTCAATATATACTTTTTGTCCTGATATCTTCCGGAATCATATATCCCAACCTTTAAAACTTTTTGCTTCTTAACAATAGGTACAAGTTTAAGTTCTCTGAGTTCTAAATCATCAATATATATCGTTTGGCCAGCTTTTATAAATTCAGGCTCTAATTGCACACCTATAAAAATCGTCATCCGCTTAGCATCGACAGGCGTTCTTACAATCCCCCCATATCTCTTCCACTTTCTCCCCGGAATAATTCTCTTTACAAACGATGCCTTTCCCGACCTATCTTCACCAACAAACACCTTCTTCATACTTTGGCGATTAGCTTCTTCATTTGTCCAAATATACGCCCTAATTACGACGTTAGGAATGTCTCCTTTCATATAAAACGAATAATAATAATCCGTGTTGCCCTTAACTTTTATTGCACTTTTCCCCGTATATAAATCCGTTTTGCCAAAACAAACACCAAAATTCACCCCCGATTGATTGCCACTTTGCATATCTGTTCTAAATCTCGAAAATTTAACAAATACACTTTTATTGCCTCGATGAAACTCCTGCGTGGAAATACCCCACTCACAGTAACCGTCTCCGCAATAAAATCCCCAATTAACAGGTATGTATTCGCTCGCCTTTGCTCTTTTACTAATTTTAAATTCTTTACTTAATATAGAACTGTTCATTATTTCTTCTGCTGAGGGATTGGGAACTAAATTAACCCCTAAAACATCTTCACCGAATACTCGCGGAATCAATCCGGAAATTACGCATAATACAAACACAATTATTTCAAGTCTTTTCATACCGACTCCTCAGATAAACAACAGAAAAACGCCCGACAAAAAGAAAATTTGCTAATGAACCGTAAATTCGGAACTCCAATTATCACCTATTTCGCCTTTTTTATATATCACATGCCCGTCACAACGTAAAATATTAGCGCCACTCGAATGTCTTATACGTAAACGCCTATAGCCGTCCATTCCACCCTCGATATCCGCAACCATAAAAGACGGACGACCTACATCAGCCCATCCATCGGTAATTATACCCACAACCGAAGGATTCTCTATCTTGGCAAAATATATAGGAGCAACCGAATTAAAAATAAGAACATAAACATAACTCGTACGAGTTGTTCCCCCGCCTCTATCGCCATATCTGTCCGAAGGACATCGAAAAACAGTATCATGATAATGAGGAAACTTGTGAGGGTCATAATGGGCATTGACATATTTTTGCAATCTATCACACCAATATCGACTCTTACCTATCTCACCCGTATTATCATAACCGCTTGGCCAATAATCATTATTTTCTTGACAATACAGTTCTAATCCGAGACCGAGTTCCTTCAAACCGCTCATACAAACAGATTGATTAGCCAGTTTACGTGCCTTCTGTAATGAAGGAAGCAATATCGCGACGAGTATGGCAATTATTGCAACAACAACCAACAACTCTATAAGTGTAAAACCTCGTACAATCCTTATACGAATTTTGCACAACCTCATCGCGATGCTCCCTCAAATAACTTACAAAAAGCTATTGTCAATTCTTACGAAACAAACTCAAACTTCCTATTCCCATACCTATAAGACCGATTGTAGCGGGTTCGGGAACAGCTGTGAACGTAATGTCATCTACAACCTGAATACCCCTAACGTTATTATACAAATAGGCAGATCTAAGTTTGAATTGCCCTTCTTTTGCGGATTCAGGACTAGCTGATGCGGAAAATGCTATATTATCAGCCGATACAACATTACCCGGATTGTCTCCGGATATTTCCTGAATTACAACATCGACATTTTGATTTGTAAAATCAAGAGTGAGAGTTATTTTATGAATTTCACCGTCTTTGAAATAACCTGCTCCTCCCACATAAACTCCGTTAACCTTCACTCTATCCGTTGTACTCAAACGTGCATCATGAAGGACCTGAATATACGCATCATATGTATTTACACCTGTTTTACAATCTAACTGAACAATACCGTAACTCTTATTCTCCATCTTAACCAAATAAGATATCGAATACCCGTCGGCAAAATTGAGATTTTCCTGACTAAGGGGCAAAGTTGCATAACTTGAAGCTCCCGCCACACCCGATGACGCACTTTGCGCCCCACTTAGAACATCCGTCGTTTGCACTTGATGATCGCTACTGGGAGCAGACCAATTATTCTGTCCGTTCAAATCTCCGGTAGCGTATGTAGGAGACTCAAAATCTATCAACTTCTCTATCACTGCTGCCGAAACTGACGAACACAAAAAACCAAAAATTAACACAAAAACACCCATCTTCACACTCGCTTTAATCATTTTTTGCTCCTTTCATTAAATTGAACAATTACTTACTTTAACACATTTCCTTTAAACAAAATTCCTATATCATCATCATGTCTGTTTCATTATCAACAATTCGACCGTATTCAATCTCTCGTAACAGCCTTTTCATTTCAGGAGGAGTTGTCTCACGCAAAATAATAGGAGCGGAAATAATCTTCGCTGGCAATACATACTGATTCGTATTAAGCATCCTACAAAGCATTTCTATCGCGGACTTTCCTGTCTCATACATAGGAAGTTCTATGCTACTTATCGGAGGATTAAACTTCGCTATCTCCGGCAAACCTGTCGAGCTAATGATGCTAATATCCTTGCCCGGAACAAGTCCCCCCGTCTTGACAAAATCAACAGCTGCCTCTGCCAAAAAATCTCCTCCGGTGTAAATAAAATCAGGCACATGCTTATGCTTATCGAGCGCCTCGCTAATCGCGGATATTCCGTCCGGATACGATGTCCCTCTTGTTGTTACAACGGTAATACCTTCAAATGTTCCGTATTCAAACATAATTCCGTCACGCAACCCACAAATACGCTGACGATTGGAGG
>CAZKNI010000240.1:0-4458 GCA_964554055.1 uncultured Phycisphaerae bacterium
TTCAACGAATATTATTCAATAAAATTGCTAAGCAAGCTAAATTAGCAGCTTGTGTTAATCATCCCGCTTTCTGTTATAGGCATTCTACGAAAAATGGAACATTTATAGCTGTTCTTAATCCATTGCTCGATAAAATGGAACAATGCCTCTTGCAGATACCGGAAGGGCAAATAAGCGAGAATAATCTTAAAATTTTGGATAATAGAGGCAAATGGCAATCTGAAAATGTCGAAAAAGAAACAAATGACGGAATCGATACATTTGTTATCAAACGGGAAACGCCTCCTTTAGACGGAATTTTCTTGTTAGGATGATAAAAGGCAATATAACGGAAGCTTCTCACAAGATTAACTTCTTCGCAGGAATTCGCCAAATTTCTAATGAAAGTTGAATGCTCTGTGTGTACAATTCCTTTTTTAGCTTAAATTTGTTGTTCCATAAAAAATGTAACGAGTCAATAACGAAAAGCTCAATTAAAAATGGAGCAGGAGTTGCGGATATATGCAATCGGAAGATAAAAAAACATTCGTCGGATTTGGCTTCGGCCCTATTCAAACGGGATTATTTTTATTCGAGGCTTATAACTCGAAAAACTTTTCGCGATTTGTTGTAGCGGAAATAGACGAGAGCCTAATCGAAGCTGTTCGCAAGAATGACGGGCGATATACAATAAATGTAGCGAGATTTGACAAAATAGACACTTATACTCTTGAAGGAATTGAAATATATAATCCTCAAAAGGCAAACGAAAGAGCAAAACTCGTCGAAGCGATTACGGAATCGGATGAGATGGCGACAGCACTGCCAAGCGTGAAAATATATGACGCTGGAGGAGATGCGAGCGTTACAAGTTTAATATCGAAAGGATTGCTTCAACGCAAACAAGCAAAGCCTACAATAATATACACAGCTGAAAATCATAATCATGCAGCTGAAATTCTGACAGAAAAATTACAAAATATAATCGACAATGAAACGCTAAACAACGTACAGATACTCAATACCGTAATTGGAAAAATGAGCGGCATAATTTCCGAGCCAAATGTTATCGAGAAAATGAAATTGGCAACAATTACGCCCGATATTCCGAAAGCTGTACTCGTCGAAGAATTTAATAAGATTTTAATCTCTCAAATAACTCTAAAAGAATATAAAAGGGGCATCGAAGTTTTCATTGAAAAACCCGACCTATTACCGTTTGAAGAAGCTAAACTTTACGGGCATAACGCTATTCATGCACTCATTGCATATTTAGCCGATTTAAAACATTACGAAACAATCGCTCAAGCTGGAACGGACAAACAAATAATGGAAATTGCCAAAAAAGCTTTTATAAACGAATCCGGAGCGGCGCTTATCGAAAAATACAAAAATTTTAGTGATGAACTGTTTACAGATGATGGATATCGCGAATATGCGGAAGATTTACTTAAAAGAATGACAAATCCGAATCTTAACGATTTGGTCGAGCGTGTCGGCAGAGACCCCGTACGCAAGCTCGGATACGATGATAGAATTTACGGAACGATGAGAATTGCGCTGCAATATAACATAGAGCCAAGACATTTAGCGATGGGGGCATCAGCAGGCATTATATTTATGATTCGACATCAGCAATCGGTGCAGAATTTGCCTAAAAGTTGTCCCGACAATATTGAAGAGTTAACCGAAAACGTAATTCGCAAAATGCTTTTGGAAATATGGGCTGATGTCAAAGAGGAAGATGACAATAAAGAAAAACTGATACAATTAACAATATCAGCTTTTTCCGATATCAAACAGCTTAAACCGTAATTTATAAAACGCGAAAGTATTAAACATTAAATCAGGAAAATTCGTTGTGGAAAAACGAATAATAATATTAGGCTCAACAGGTTCGATAGGCTCCAGAGCGATAGATGTAATATGCGCGTTGGGCAAGGGCATGAAAGTTGTCGGCTTAGCAGCTGGCGAAAATTGGAAAAAATTAGCGGAACAAGCTAAGAAGCTTATGCCACAAAAAGTTGTCATAGCGGAGAAAAAATATTACAAGCGATTAGCAGATGCGTTATCGGGGTTGCCAATAGACGTTGCAGCGGGCAACGAACAAGTCGATGCACTGTAAGCTATGTCGGAAGCGAATTTCGTTATTTGTGCAATTGTAGGGGCAAGAAGCATCACATCGGTAATGCACGCTATTAACGCTGGACATGATATAGGTTTTGCAAGCAAAGAAGCTCTCGTATTAGCGGGCAAGCAAATAATGTCTTTAGCTCGCGAAAAAAAAATCAATATGTTGCCTATCGACAGTGAACACAGTGCAATTTTTCAGGCAATGCAAGCGGGAACAAGCAAAGAAGTGCACAAAATCATATTGACAGCAAGCGGAGGACCTTTTCGCGATTGGCCTACAAAAAAAATGCAGGATGCAACATTATCGCAGGCTCTTGAACATCCGACTTGGTCGATGGGAACAAAAATCACTGTAGATTCAGCCACAATGATGAATAAAGCGCTCGAAATTATAGAAGCTCATTATTTGTTCGATATGCCGGCATCGCAAATCGATGTTCTGATACATCCGGAATCGATTGCACATTCATTCGTTGAATTTTGCGACGGTTCGGTAATAGGACAATTTTCGATTCCGGATATGGCAATGCCTATTCAATATGCATTGACTTGGCCTGTGAGAAAAAATATGTGTATCAGTAAACGTCTTGACCTTTCCGCTATCGGTCTGTTACACTTTCACAAACCTGATTTTGAAAAATTCCCCGCATTAAAGTTAGGATATGAAGTTGCACAAGCTGGCGGAACATCGGGAGCTGTTTTTAACGCTGCAAATGAACAAGCTGTTGAAATTTTTATACAAGGAAAAATTAGATTCGGAAAAATCGTAGAATTGATAGAGCGAGTTTTGGACAAGCACGAATTTAAATCCGAGCCCAAACTTGAAGAGTTGTTCGAGCTTGACCGATGGGCAAGGCAAGAGATATTGAGAATTGCACAAAACGATTAACTCAAGGCACTCTATCGTTTATAAAGGAACTCAAGACAATAAAAATTTTGCTCTTATAACGAAAGAACAGTAGCAGCGAAAATTTTTATTGTCGCGTAAAGTTTTATCGTGAGAGGAGAACAATGGATGTTTACGGAATTGTTAGCAAATGACATTTTAATGACAATGTTTGGCTATTTAAAGAGTAGCTGGTACATATTTTTGGTATTGCTCGGATTCGGATTTATCATTTTTGTACATGAGCTAGGCCATTTTATTGCAGCACGTCTTATGGGAATTAAAGTAGAAACATTTGCGATAGGATTTGGGCCTCGTCTGTTCGGATTCAAAAAAGGCGATACGGATTACAGGATAAGTCTGCTTCCGTTCGGCGGATATGTAAAAATGTTAGGGCAAGAGGATTTTACGGTCGATCACGAAAGGCTTGAAAAAACAAAAGTTGACCCGTCGTCATTTTTAGCAAAAACGCCCGGACAAAGAATGTTTGTTGTAAGTGGCGGAGTTTTTATGAACTTAATTTTTGCCGCTTTAGGGTTCGTAATTGTTTTTATGCACGGAATGGAATTTCCGGCGCCCATAGCTGGCGATATTATACCTAACAGCCCTGCTGCTCATGCGGGATTTCTTCCGGGAGACAAATTTATTGCTGTCGATGGCAGAAAAGTTTTGAATTTTAACGAAATAATGTTAGCTGTCGCTTTAAGCGACCCTGATAAGCCTCTCGATTTTACAATAGAGCGAGAAGGGAAAATATTACACAAACAAGTTAAGCCCGTATATAATCCGGAAAGCCAATTAAGGCAGATAGGAATTACGGGGGCAGGTTCTCTGAAAGTTTGGGGTGATAGCGACAGCTTAAAAGATGGCGATATCATTGTTCAAGTGGGAAATGTCAAACCGAAATTGTTTTCGGATGTTGAAAGGGCAATCAAGCAAGCTAAGGGAAAACCCGTTACTCTCATCGTAGAACGTAAAGAAGGTAATGCAATAAAGAAAATTAGAATAACGAAGCGTGCCCATCTTGTTATATACGCTAAGCCCGTAAGTTTTCCGCCTAAAGAGAACAAAGAAGAAAAACATTCGCTATCAAATATTGAAGAACCTTCGATTTTAGGTTTTGTGCCGAGACGAAAATTTTTAGGCGATATTGAACTAAAAGACAAATCAGAAGGCGATTTACCTATTATCCGCAAAGGTGATATAATTATTCGAATCGGAAATATATTAAATCCGACAGGCGGACAAATTCAAGCCTATTTGGAAAAGCTTAGAGGCAAAAAAGCACATTTGGAAGTTTTAAGGGCAGGCAAGCGTATAGAAGTTATATTGCCCGTTCCAACAAGTGATTTTGAATTCGATTACGTATTCGGACAGATGATTTTTGACGAAGACAACACTGTTGTTGCTGATGTGTTGAAAAACACGCCTGCGGCAAAACTCAAAATATCTCGAGGAGC
>CAZKNI010000241.1:0-2666 GCA_964554055.1 uncultured Phycisphaerae bacterium
ATGAATTATCCCCAAAAAGACAATAGCTAACAATTAACTGCTTTTTTCGTTACCTGTTCATAAATCTTTTGACACGCTCGAGCAGCATCAAGCCAAGATAGCTTTTTAACTTCAAAGCTGCTATGTTCTTTTAACGTCGAATGTAAAGGAGGATGTTTCAGAACTGCGATAATTTTGTTAGCGATTTCGTTCACGTCCCAAAAATCAACTTTCAATACATGTTGCAACACTTCAGAAACACCCGATTGTTTGCTAACAATTGCAGGAACATCATGAGAAATAGCTTCGAGAGGGGCAATCCCGAAAGGCTCGGAAACCGAAGGCATTACATACAAATCAGCCATCCTATATATTCTTTCAACATCCTGACCCCTCAAAAAACCGGTAAACAATACTTTATGCCCGATACCCATCTCAGCTGCCAACTCTATAACTCGCTTTATCATATCTCCGCTGCCCGCCATGACAAAACGCACATTATCCATCACTTCCAACACTTTTTTAGCAGCTGCTATAAAATATTCCGGGCCTTTTTGCATTGTTATTCTGCCGAGAAACAAAACGATTTTTTCATCTTTCTTTATATTTGTCCTTTTCTCATCATGGCGTTGCGAATTAGTATCGATAGCGTTATAAATCACGCTAATTTTTTCTTCAGGAACACCGTATCTTGTCATCGCTATACGTTTCGTAAAATAGCTTACCGTTATAACTCTGTCTGCTCCGTGCAACCCCTGACGCTCGATATCATACACGCGCTGATTAACATTCTCACCCGAACGATCAAATTCCGTCGAATGCAAATGCACAACAAGAGGCTTACCGGAAATAGCAGCTATTCCAAGACCTGCAGGATATGTCATCCAATCATGTGCATGTATCACGTCAAATTGTTCCTGATGAGCCAACTGACTTACAAGCCTTGCATATCGTTCTACTTCGCTATATAAATCCCCTGCATAATGTTCACCCGGACCGATAAAACTCTGAGATTCAAGATGTCCGTTACCGTTATGCTTATGACGCGTTGTTTTTGTTTCTACCGAGACATGCTTTTCACTGCGTACCTCTTCACTTACACGTTTTTTATATTCCTCCGGACTCTGGTACGGCTGAATACCCGACGCAATTGTTCTAAATTTTACATGTTGAAATTCTTTTAATTGATAAACATGTGAGCTTACCGCATATTCCGAACCTTCGCGAGGAGCTACCAATTTCACATGACTAGAATATTCACTGTGAATCGGCCTTGGCAAAACAAACAACACTTCGATTCCAAGCTCGTTCATAGCCTTTGTCAAACCGAAACACGCTGTACCCAGACCCCCACTAATAAAGGGAGGAAATTCCCAGCCTAACATTAATACGCGCATTGTCCAGTTCCTTGTTTAGATTATATCTACGAAATGCACATCAAAGCAACATTTATTCGACTTTCTATTTTCTCAACGCGCAGCTGCATTCCCCTTCGTCATATCTTTATGCAACAGTTTTACCAGTCAAACACAATTCTGTCAATGAAATTGTCTTATAAGAAAATCGGAAAATTTTCACATAGACATCTTCTTAAAAATAAATCGCACATCGAAATTCTTATCAACATCAAGAGTAAGGCAAACAGAAATCACAAAAAATTCGTTAACTTCTTAACTAATTTCGTATTTCTACAACCTTATTCTCTGCCATTGCCCTATCAGCTGCAAATCCTACCAAATGGCCATTGATAGAGTCTTCCAAACTCGTACAAGAAATCGAAGGCTCTTTTCCTTGTAACACATCGACAAAATCCTCAACAAGTCTTAAATCGCCGCCGCCATGCCCCCCGAATGCGCCTGTCATATCGCCACGAAGATTCAAATCGTGAACAATTTCTTTATATTCATGCCCGGGCCTTGTATCTATATGTCTTATGCTATAAATGCTATCATCCATTATGCCTTGAATTTCGCCTTCCGTACCTATTATGTGTATTTTACGCATCGGCCTACTTGTCCCGCCTATCATATTATGGCTTGCAATGCTCCCGTTAGCAAACTCAATCATAACCGATTGGCGATCAACAACGGTATTATCGCATTTCCATACACATCTGCCATACAAATGATCTTTGCGTTTCAAATATTCCTCTTTGTCCTTGAGAGTCGGATTTTCGAGATGTTCAAGTCCTGCCCAAACATAAAACGCCCATCTATCCGGATGATCAAGATAATGTTTCCTTGCCGAATATAAACATTTATCTTCTATCGGACAATCAACAAGACAATATTCTCCGGAATTTTCCGGTGCGTGTTCTTTGCAAAAATAATGTCTGCCTCCGAAGCTTGACACCTTGACGGGACTTATACCGCTATTCATCCACATTATCAAATCGAGGTCATGACAACATTTACTCATCAACATCGACGAACCGCAAACATCTTGACGATTCCATTTACCGCGAACAAAGCATGATGCCATGTGATGATAGCTAACATGTTCTGCTGTCTGAATGCTAACAATCTCTCCAAGTTCTCCGTTGAGTATATGCTTTTTGATTTCGACATAAAACGGCGCGTACCGAAGAACATGGCAAATCATCACTTTACGATTATATTCTTTAACCGCATCGGACAATTGCTTTACCTGTTCTTCCGAAATAGCAAAAGGCTTTTCCAATAAAATAT
>CAZKNI010000242.1:0-2920 GCA_964554055.1 uncultured Phycisphaerae bacterium
CAATCCAATCGTCGCAGGCTCGGGTATGCCTTGCATTTCAAAATTATCAAATCTGGTAAGACGGGGACCACCGACCTCAGGAAGTAATCCAGCTTTTCCGTCTGTAAGTGGTGACGAATCTGTACAAGACGCGGTCCACCAACTTGAACTACCCAAGCTCTGAAGCTTTGCCGTTACATTACCAGCATTATCAGTTTCAAAACGAAGGGTATACCATCTATCACTATAAAGATGGTAGTTGGTGGACCCGGTAGCCATGTCTATGCTGGTACCGTTGCTTAAATGTTTCTTCAAAGACCACGGAGCTTGCCCACCCTGGTTATTTACTCTCATTGATACATAATAATAATTACCAGCTCCATCATCATGAAAGGTCCCTACACTGCACCACGTATAATTACCAACAGTTTCAATATAAAAATCAAATTGTGAATAGGAACCAGCTTCTATTGTTAACGGTTGGTAAATATTCGAAGTGTTTCCATTACCGTCCCAATATGCATACCCTTCGCCGGTTCCACTATCATACACGATACTCCAGCTATTATCGCCAGACCAATTTGGACCAAGCTGCTGACGATTAAAATCGTCTGTCTGAACAACACTAGCCCGAACCCCAAGTACACCTACCATCGCCACCACACACATTGTCAACATTACTTTTTTCATCGCGTTTCTCCTTTCATCAAAAAACGACCAAAATTAACATTAAAAACACCAAAACTACAACAATCCTCTTTTCTTTGTTTTTCTACACCCATAAGCACTTACTCCTTATAAAAAATATTCAACAATTAGCAAAAGCTTCGCTCTTTTCAATTTATCAACTTTTATCTTCATTCTCTTCCGGTCGTCGAACGAACGATAAGCTCCGGCTCTACCAATATCCTGTGAGTAAATCGCGGGTTATTATTGCCCTTCTTAAACTCATCGAGAAGTTCCGCTAAACCGGATACAATATCTTTCACACGAACATCTACGCTCGTAATGGAATAGCTTTGCGCCCAAGGAGTGTTGAAAAAACCGGTTACGGAAATATCTTCCGGAATATCTATCGACAATGAACGAGCAAGCTCTATCACTATTTTAGCGCGAAAGTCTATCGTGCAAACAACAGCGCTAGGCCCATTATCATCTAACAAAACATTCTTTACTTCTATCAATTGTCTGCTATCAGTTTCATCACAAACATCTTCACCGGATATGAAAATCAACTCCAATTCCGGATATTTCGACTTTACAAAATTTATTATCTGCATAAAGCAGCTTTCGGAAACGAAAAGCTTTTCCGCCGCAAAACATCCTATCTTCCTATGCCCGAGAGAATATAAATGATGAAATATTTTACAAAATCCGATGAAATAATCGTAAGTTACCAAATGCCCCCCCAGACCGGGCGGAATGCTTTCGCAAAGAGTCCATATTACGGGAATTCCAGAACCGATAGCTTCCCGTATCAAATTCAAATATTCCGGCGATTCATTATATTCCGCTATGATTGCGTAAGGATTATCCGAAATCGAATTCTTCAAAGCAGCTATACTCGAAAGCGACACGGAATTTGGCTTTAACGGAATAACTTCTGCGTTAAATCCCTTGTCCTGTAAGCTATGGAATATCTCTTGGGCAAATTCTCCGAAAAGGTGCCCTTCCGTTGTTATCGCCAACACAACTTTTTTCGTTCGTGGCTTAATCAGCTTCGCTACGTAGGTTCCTTCGCCACGTTTACGTTCCAGATAACCGTTATCGACGAGAGCTTTTATCGCACGATGCGCCGTCGGATATGTAATCCCATAAAGCCTTGCCAACTCATGAGTTGAAGGAATTTTACTCCGATAGCCAAACTCGCCGTTTTCTATCTTCGCTTTCAAGTCCAACGTTAATTTTGTTGATTTATTCATAGAAATCGTTCCGAAATCGAGCAACCTTATTTTATATCAATACAAACAGATATTAAATTTATTTGATATTTAGTTTAATAAAGTTATTCGAAATTGTCAAGAAATCTTTCGCAAAATTTTGGAATAAAATACGAGATTTGACGATACTTATCGGAAAAAAGAACAAAAACAAAACAAACCGAAAAGCTTTACTGACAATATATAAGTATAAGTTTTGGATATATGCCTAAACTCCGGCAAACAATATAACATATAAAAAGCGACATTAAATTCGTCCCGATTAAAATTTAATGTCGCTTAATCGAAAATTCAATCCGCTCTATCGGAATTTAAAAATCAAAATTCGAGTTTGACAGAAGCTATCGAATACGAATCGAGCTTTACACTAAAACCGTCAGATATAATTTTTGCGGACGACTCGGAAATTTCTTTTTCCAAAAAATCAACTTCACAAACCTTTTTAATTTTCCCTATCATCTTTTTGTCTATCTTGACTTTAGCTCTCGTTGATTTACCCGACGTCTCAAAAAGTTTTATTATAATCGCATTCGAATTTTCACTCTTTTTGATACTCGAAACAACAATATTGCCAGGCTCGACAGAAACAATATCGCCGCTTTCCGCTGAAAATTCTCCCGAATGAATATCACTCGAAACAACAGCTAACGAATGATTAAAACTCATACCCGCTCGTATCATATCGGCAACGGATATCTTTTTACCGTAAGGCAGCAAGCCGAACCCAATTTGATAATTTCCGCCTTCAGGCAATATATCGGGCTCAAAACTCGAACGAAGCAAATTGACATATAACGTAGAACCCGACAAGCTATATCCGTATTTACAATCATTAAGCACAACACATCCTATCGATTCTCGTTTGTCAAATACATCGACCCATTTCAGAGCGGGCAATTCCTCACCGTTCGTCATATCCCGCACAATCGAGCCAAACGGAATTTCGTATCGACCCGCAACATCTTGCATGCGAAAAGGAAACTTCATACGCAATGCAGGAG
>CAZKNI010000243.1:0-2723 GCA_964554055.1 uncultured Phycisphaerae bacterium
TTTTACTTCTTCGAGCATCTCAACTGCTCGTTTAGTCCAACAAGCCCATTGCCCAAGCAACCCGCCAACAATATTTAGCACACGCTTATTATTATCAATATTAAATTCAAATTTTGTCAATAAATCAATTATTATCGAATCGTCATTACCCGTATAGAGTGCAATATCATCTCTTCCGGATTCCGCAACAGCTTGTAAAACATCAAGTGTCTGATAACGATTAAACGGCGCAATTTTTATAGCAACAACATTTTCTATTTTAATAAACTCCCGCCAAAACTCTATTGGCAAAATCATTCCGCTTATCGCCTTTTGCAAATAAAATCCCATTACCGGAATAATTTCGCTGACAACTTTCGCATGCTCAACTAATTCCGAAATACCCTTACCCTTTAACGCCTTTAAGCTAAGCAGTCCGACATGATACCCAAGCTCCTTAGCTATTTGTGCCTCACGTAAAGCACTTTTGGTATCGCCTACAATGCCAGCTATCAATATCGGATTATCAACCTTTTCCTGCCAGCTTTCCACTGTGTTCGCAGCAAGAGCAAGCACAGGCTTATACAATCCGACCGTCTCATCATGTATTTCAAACTGTGTCGTATGAACGCCAATCGCAAGCCCTCCGACGCCCGACGAAAGATAATATCTTGTCAATGCCCTTTGATGCTTTTCATCTATCTTCATCTTCGCATTGAGTGCAAGAGGGTGAGCCGGAATAACACATCCGGATAACAACTTTTCACGAATTTCGCATTTCAACATTTATATTATTCTCCTAATCAACACACTTTTTTACATATCCATATTATCAACAAGCTAAAATCTTCCGTTCCTTATCTGAAACTTTGTTTCTTTTCCCAATAACTCCCCGCCAGATTTAATCCAATCAACGATTCGCTCTGCCATTTCAAGCAAACTCATTTGCGGATATCCGAACAATCTAAAACACTTACCGGCATTCGACAACAATGCATTATCCGCAGGCTCATTCTCAAAAACCGGTTTCATCCCGAGACATCTGCCTATCATAACCGACAATTCCCGAACAGCTATTGTTTCAGGCCCCGCAACATTTAATATCTCAGCGGGAGCATTCGCAATCTCAATCGCCCGTGCAATATACGAATTAGCATCTCTTTGCCAAATAAGATTGACAAAGCCCATCGTCAAATCAATTGGCTGTCCTTTCATTATCTTTATAGCTAAATCAACAATTATCCCGTATCGAGGCTCATTTGCATAATTAAGCCTAATTAGCGTCATAGGCATTTCATACTTTTTCGAAAAATATTGAAAAATCCTTTCGCGAGCAAGACAGGATTGGGCATATTCGCCAACAGGCGCGACCGGAACATCTTCGCTCGCTCCTCCGCTTTTCGTATCTACAAACGGATAAACGTTACCTGTCGAAAATACAACAAAACGAGATTTCCTGAAATATTCCGCTATCATCGCAGGAACATACGCATTCATCGCCCATGTTAAAGGCTCATTTCCCGTAGCTCCGAATTTCATGCCGACGAGATAAAATACGTTTTTAACATCGGGCAATTTGACATATTCTTCTTTAGCTAACAAATCACACGTTATCGTTTCAATGCCATTTTCTCGAAGCCTACTCTCGACATCTTTATTGCTAAATCTCGAAACAGCATAAACTGTTTTGGAAGGAGCTGAACGTTTCAGCATCATTGTCAGCGTCGGCCCCATTTTCCCCCCCGCTCCCAAAACAAGAATATCGCCTTCTAAGTTTCCTATTATCTCTCGTGTATTCTCATCAGGCTCGCTTAATATCCGTTCCAATTCGATAATATTCATTTGCTCCCTTTCTGATTGCAGCTACGTAATTCACAAAACCAATAAGTAACTATATAGTTACTTATACCGCAAATCAACCCTTCTCGCAAGCATTTTCCCTATCGCTAACCAAAAAGACAATTCCCCCCGCATTTCTCACACATTCCCGATTTACCTGATGTTTAGGTGTAAATTGTCAGCAATGCGGGCTAATTAATTCTATGAAAAATAACCGTATCCCCTCGCTTGATACCGAACTTATTACACAATCCAGCTGATATCTCCAAAACATATAAAGCGGGACGCACAGAGCTACACGTTTGCAATGTTTCCGCTGGCATCGTAACAATATTAATTATCCTGAAATCAGCCCCGATAAAAATAATATCAAGTGGAACATACGTATTCTTCATCCAAAACGTCTGAATCGCAGGCTTATTAAATACAAACAACATCCCACGATTCTTCGCTAATCTTTTCCGAAACATCAAACCGATTCTCTGCTCTTCAGGCGTCCTCGCTACTTCGACATAAAAAACATTTTTCTTAATTTCAACGTAAGGCTGCCTATAATAAATATACGCACGTACCCCTATCATCAAAATCGTTACGCATATTGCACCTACACATACACCGATTACCCCATATTTTACGAGACTCACATTCTTCATACTCGATAAAAAAATTTTCCTTCGTTAGCTATTAACAAAGCTACCTAAATTCTCCACAATCCTCAAATATCTCCGATATATTTCCTGATACTCATGTTGTGCATCCGAAGGCTCGATAACGCTTTGCCCAACATCAATATTTTCGCGCGCCTGTTCAACATTATCAAACTCGCCAACACCCACAAACGCAAACATAGCTGCCCCCAACACGGTCGCCTCTTTATGCTCCGTTGTTATTATAGGTAAACCTGT
>CAZKNI010000244.1:0-6808 GCA_964554055.1 uncultured Phycisphaerae bacterium
AAGCGATGAAAAAGTTGAACTTGGCATTGGTGTTGGTAGGAATTGTAACGTTTTCGATCTTGGCGCGGGCAGATATTTTAGCTACCGGTTCTTATGAAGGCAATGGTGATCCGCAATATGCCACTCCTTCATGGACAATCTTAGCTAATGCAGGAACGCATTATAATGCTGCAGGGATATTCACTATTTCCACTCCCGATGACGGCAGTGGCTATCGTGTAGCTGATATGAAAGATACAACATCTCTTAATTTTGGTGGAACGTGGACTGTGGATGTTCGATTTAAGCTTGCGTCAACGAGCACCATAGATTACTCCTTTGTAACTACCGTAGCAGCAAGTCATAGTGGTTGGTTTGAACATAACGAAGTGTATATTGCCAATGACGGATGGAGCGGTAATCACTACAGTCATGTAAAATCATCTTATCCTAACGAAATAACTCTTGGGACAAATTGGCACGTACTCCGACTATCAAGGACATTCATAGATGACGGACATGCGCATCCTGCAAAAGTATATCTGGATAATATGTACCTTGGAGATTGTTCATGGACAACAAACATAGGTTCTGCTGAGGATCATATGCGGATAGGTGACGATACAGGCCGCGTGGGTGGAACAGTTGACTATGATTATGTTCGATGGGTAAATGGAACTGCCTATGATGTTGACCCCGCTAGTAATCCAATGGTTATCCCCGAGCCTGCGACGATTGGGGTGCTCGCTATCGGTGCGTTAGGATTTATCCGTCGCCGTTCGAGGAAGTAAAGCAAATAAACTGTTTTATACCGGATACATTAATCTGCGGTCGGTCTTGGCCACCGATTGCAGAAGTAGATAAATGTAGGTAGCATTTATAGAGGTAATATCGATGTGTGAATATTTGAATCGCAAAAGCGGATTTACTTTAATAGAGCTTTTGGTCGTTGTAGCGATAATAGCGGTGTTGGTAGCTATTTTGCTTCCTGCGTTAGGACGGTCGAGAAAATCCGCTCAACAAATCGCCTGTGCATCAAAGTTACATCAGCTCGGATATGCTACGACGATGTATCTACAAGAGAATAACGATATCTATTATCCCGACCAAAATAAACAGTATAGCTGGTGGCTTTTCATCCATAAATATGTTGCGGATATTAATTCCGCAATGCATTGCCCAGCGTGGAAGGGCGAAGTGTATTGGTGGAGCGGAGGTGTTGGCTGGGGATACGGATATAATTTCGAATTTAATAATAAACCCCAATCTCAGGTAAATTCATATACGATAATGATAGCCGATGGTAGCTGGCATTGGGGAGCGCTTTATAGAGGAGCATATTCTTGGGCGGGATGGACAAATCATGTTGGGATAGAAATATTCAATTATCCAGATAGCTTTAATTCCTCGCTTATGGGCGGCGGTGTGTATCCTGTCCATTCGCTTGGAATCAATGCATTGTTCGCTGACGGGCATATCGAAAGGAAAGAGTTTATTGCGTTAAAAGATGAATGGTTCCTTCCTTTAAGAGGTTAAAAGGCGTTAAGTTACATTTTGTATTTTTTACAGACGGAGAAAATGATGCTGAAATTGCGATGTCTATGTTTATGTTTATTAGTAATTGTCTTATCGAATTCGAATGTGTTTGTGTATGGCAAATCAATTCGTCCGAAAAATCCGAAAAGTCTCTCGGAGCCTATCGCTGTTTATCCGTCAGCTAAGCTTCCGCCTATAAGCGAGCCTATGTTTTTCGGATTTTACAACATGCCTTGCAGCAGAGAGAAACAAAAAATGGTTCATAAGTGGATTCCGCATTGGAATTTGCTTACGAATGTACGAAGTCGCTCCGGCCATGACGAGCAGCTAACCGAAACAGTCGAATATTGTATTGGGCACGGCATATTGCCTTTGAATTGGATATTGGGACCTATGCAGCCGCGATGGGACAGGCAGAGCGATTGGGTATATTATTATCTGTCAGCTGCAAGAAATAAGAATTTAATAGGAATAGGTGTTGATGAATGGCAGCCTAACGGTGTTGCTTGTTACGGAGGAACGAAAGTAGTGAACTTCGCTGCGACCGGACTAATTTGGGCGAAGCAGGAGCATCCGGAATTTTATCAAATGGTATTTTGGCGTGGCGAAGACAACATTATCAAAAAAGTTGTTAAGCAGAAGTGCATAGACTTGCTTATAGTCGAGGGATATAGCTATATATGGTTGCGCGACGATTGGTCGATTCAGCCGCCCGATACGATGAAGCGAGTAGAGCTTGCGCGTAAGTGGGGAGCGATAGAGCGGACGATAGTTATGCTTGGTCAGGTTACAACCGAAAAGTGCAAGACCAATTCAAAACTCAAGCCGCCCGGGTCGATAGAATTTGAAAAGCAGATAAGATATTTTCGTAAACATGCACCGGAAATGCCCGGAATAGCATTTTACATAGCTGCAAATAGTTTTGACGCGATTAAAGATAAGTTACAAGCTTGTGATAGATTATTTGTTAAATATTATCTTAAGCCCGCACCTGAAGTTATAATAGCAAGCCCTCAAGCTAATAGTGTGATAACCGGTGTATGTAAAATATCAGCTATTGCAAAGGCGAAAAAGTCCGATAGCAACATAATTTATTATCTTTGGTTTGTTGATAATAGATTGATGGCTAAAACGATAAAGCCACAATGGAACTGGAACACGAGGCTTGAGCTTCCGGGAGAGCATATTATCACCGTGCAAGCGGTCGATAGCAAATATAATCGCGGAGTTAAACAAATCAAAGTTAGAGTCAGGTAGTTGGACAATTAAAATATGACGGAGTAAAGTGATGCAATACAAAATAGAAAAAAAGACTCACTTCAAATCTCAAAACGATAAATCCGTTTCGGTTGTTTCGATTGCTTATTGTTCGAGTAACTGCGATGAGTTAATCGAGGTAATTTCATTAGGCGAACTTGGTAGGGGTTATCTTTGGAGGTGTTCCAAAGATAACGGTCAAACATGGAAAATATTTGAGCCGAAGGGGATTCCGCAGGTACGTGAGCAACTCGACGGAACAAAAGTTGTCAGTTATTGGCAGGCTGGCTTGTTCTATGATGATGACCGAAAAAGCCTCATAGCGGGATGGCTTAAAGGGGTAATGGATGAGTCTGTTCCAGCGTATATGGATAGCGAAGGATTAAAATCGCGGAGAATGTATTATCAAATTTCAGAGGATGGGGGGTTAAGTTGGGGTGCTTTACAAGAACTCATAGAAGGAGAATACGATACGAAAAATTGGCCTAACGGCTTTGGCTGTTTTGGCGGATATGTGGATTTCAATCAGACTCTAAAACTCGAAGAGGGAACGTTTATTGTCCCTAGCCATAAGATGAAACTGTTTCCGGAAACCGGAACGATTACCGATAAAGAGCACGGTGCTTGGTGGGTAGCGTCAACCGGATTGCGATGTTACCGGAAAAATTCTCATCTGGATTGCGAGTTCGGACAGTGGCTAACAGTGGATAGAAGTAAATCCGCTCGCGGTCTCGATGAGCCTACAATAGTTAATTTGACAGATGGCAGGCTTTTGATGATAATGCGAGGGGGTAAACCTTTTGATGTTGATTTTCCGGGCGTCAAATTTTATTCGGTTTCCGAAGACGGGGGAATGAGCTGGTCTGCCCCTGAAGTGTTGACGTATGAAGACGGCAGCTTAATGTATTCGCCTTCGTCGATGGTGCAGGTGTTTCGATGGAAGGCAGCGGAAAATGGAATTTATCTTGTAACAAATATCCTCGATAATGATGAGATAATTCGCGGCTGCGACCCACGCTACCCTCTTCAAATTGCGCGAGTTAATGAAGAAAAGTTATGCGTTGAAAAAGATAGCATTACGATAATCGAAAACCGTAAGCCCGAGCAAGCTCCCAATATTCGATTTTCGAATTTTTGTATCCTTGAAGATAGGCAAAAGGGTGTATTGAGATTGTTTATGACAGCTTGTCCGGGTGATGTAGGAAAGAAACCCGGAGACAATGTGCCTCTCGATTCGTATGAATATGTGATTTCGTTTAGATAAATAAGAAGATGTCGTTACGAGATGTCAGGCGATATGCCCGAAATGGGGCAAGACGCTTTATAAAAAATGTCTCAGGCTATAATTCGAATATCGTTGTAATTCGGTTTGGATTTTGGAATAAACGATTCCGCAATTGACGTACGAAAAGAGTTGAACATCGAGCAATATACGTTTCCTGAAAAGTTTAATCGTAAAAAGATTCAGAGTTATATAGATTGTATTGTAAAAGTTGTGGAAAATATAGACGAACTGAGAGTATTTAAAAAACGGAATGTATCATGATAGCACACAAGAAAGCACAAGCGTTGATTTGTAGCGGCAAGAGAGAATTTGCTCTATGCGAAATTGATATTCCCGACTTGCGGCCAACTGACATATTAATTAAAACCTTATATTCGGGTATAAGCATAGGCACAGAATTGTTGCTGATAACCGGTAAACATAACTGGGGGCCTTTTCCGATTTGCACGGGCTATCAAGCTGTCGGAATTATCGAGCGGATTGGCTCTGATGTAACTGAATTTAATGTAGGCGATAAAGTGTATTATCGCGGCTGGAATGTTCCTATGAAAAGCAAGGGAATAGCTGTAACTCCTGCAAGCGGAGCACACAGTAGCTACGCTGTTGTTGATGCGAGAAATGTAACGCACGGGGCAGGATTATTACCTGATAACATTGATGCAGAAGAGGCATCTCTGTTTGTTATGCCAGCTGTCGGATTAAATGGAATAAATATGGCGGGCATTAAAGGAGGCGATAAGGTAGCTGTGATAGGCGTCGGATTGATAGGGCTGGGCGTTGTCGCCTGTGCTTCTTTACGCGGCACATCGGTAATGGCAATCGATATAGACGATAGCCGTCTTGAAATAGCACAACAGCTCGGAGCAGCTTATATACTGAATGCAAAGTGTAAAAATTTTGATAAGCAAGTTAAAGAAGTTATTCCCGAAGGTGTTGATGCGGTTTTCGAGGCAAGCGGAAATCCCGCTTGTATCGATATGGGATTTGCCCTTTGTCGGCGTGAGGGGAAATTTGTGTTTCAAAGCGATTTTGGAAATGATGAAATTACATTTAATTTCCGAACGCCTCACGCTAAACGAGTAACAGCTTATTTTCCTTGCGACGACGGTTATCAGCCTTGCCGAAGAGCTGTACTCGATTTAATCGCAAGAGGCAAACTGCAATGGCGCAGAGTAATTACGCATAAAATAAAATCTATCGAGTCGCCGAAGTTTTATACAAATTTGCTTAACAAGGATATTTCGGGTATTCTCGGAGTTGTTATAGATTGGAGCGCACAATAAATGAAAATACTTGTTACCGGTGCAAGTGGATTTATCGGAAATGCATTATCGCAATCGTTATCTGAAAGGTATGAAGTTATTTGTATGAGCAGAACCAATCCGCAATTGGACTTGCGGTGGATACAGGGTAATTTTGGCTCGTTCGAAGATTTAAGGCAGCTGGATGGCGATAATGTCGAAGCGGTTGTTCATCTTGCCGCTGTTACCGGACGAGGCACGGAATATGAGTGTTTGAGTGTGAATGCTCTCGGCACACGAAATCTGATGAAATATCTGATTGATAAAGGTTGCAATAAATTCATAATGGCGAGCTCGATAGCAGCTATTGGATTGCAAGATATAAAATTTCGCCCCTTGCAATTGCCAATTCCCGATGAACATCCCTGCTTGGATTCTCACGGCTACGGATTTTCGAAATATATGATGGAAGAAATAACAAAATATTATCATCGCCGGAATCCCGCCATTGATGTAATTAATTTGCGATTAGCTGTTGTGTGTCCGGATGATGCAATGCCTCCCAAAGTTACAGTTTCGCCTATTAAAGAATGGACGCTCGCATCGCTTAGCGTCTTACCTCTTTCGCAAGCAATACGTGTTTTCACTTTGGCGATACGGGCTGAACATAAATCAGGCGTGCGTATAATGAACGTTGCGCCAAGGAAATCGTGGACACAAGTTCCCGTAAAGGATATTTTGACAAATTGGTGGAACGATGACATTGATTTGTCTTATTATGACAATCCCGAAAACAAGTATGCTTCTCTTTTTGACACGCGTTTTGTCGAACGAGAGCTTGGGTTCATGGCAGATGACGTTTGATGAAATATGTCTTTACGTGAAGGCAATCTATTCGCACAAAGAAAATTTAGAAAGTAAATTATTTGATGTCAAGTTCGAGTAAAGCTTTTTCTTTATAGGTGCTGCCTATTGTGATGTGTTTTGTTTGCGATATTGTACATTCAGACGATTTATGATTATGGCCTGAAATGTGATAGGCAATGTTGTCGTATCGAGTCGTTATCTCAGCAAAACGCTGGCTGCCTAAAAAGGCGGCGGCAAAGTCCCAATTCGGTTGGCCCCTGTACCAAACAAGTTCTCGCGCAGGAAGATGATGAGTAACAGCGATTATATTTTTACATTTATCGGATATTTTTTGGCAACTGAGAAATGGCGGGTATTATTGAATAGTCGTTTTGAACACATTTCTTTTTTAAAATCTTTGAAATATACATTGATTTCACTTGCTTATTCTATTTTTTTACCAGGTGGTCAATTAACAGGAGAAATTGGTCGTTATGCTCATTTAATAAATAAATATAATTTTACAAAAAATAAAATCGTTCAGTCTATATTATTGGATAAAATTTTAGGTTTTTGGGCAATTATTTTTTTGGGATTAATAGCTACTATATTTGCTAGTGAGCGACAAAATTTTTTTTGGATATTTTTAGGGTTATTTATCTTA
>CAZKNI010000245.1:0-3182 GCA_964554055.1 uncultured Phycisphaerae bacterium
ATTTTGCGAACAGGCTGAACTACCGTTGTCAAAGGCGGCCGAGTATGCTCTGCCGCTGCAATGTTGTCAAATCCTATTACCGATATATCTTCCGGAACGCTCATACCCATTTCGCTTACAGCGTTTATTACATCCATTGCCACAAAATCATTACTGCAAATAACAGCTGTACACTTCGGGTGTGCCTTTATAAAATCTTCTATGTTTTTGACCATATCGTTGTGATCATAAAAAGCCTTTCCGTTTTCATCTATTTTATTAATATAAGTTATATGCTGAATTCTCGATTTTCCATCTTTACATCCTAACTTGGACATTGCGTTAGCAAACCCTTTGAACCTGTCATCACCTTCGCAACCTTTCCAATAAGCAAACAGCATATATATTTCTTTATGTCCTAAACTGCTCAGATATTCTACCGCTTGTCTCACTCCCGCTGAACGGTCTTGGACAACCTGACGACAAGGAAATCGATGCTCCAAATCCCACAAAACAGTCGGGACATGAAGATTTTCTAACATTTCACGCACTTTTTTGGGCGAAATTCCCCCCTTGTAACCCCCATATATTAATAATCCGTCAACGCCACGGTCTATCAACTCATTTCCCATTTCTACGGTTTTTTGGAGTTCGCCTTTTGTATACGAAACAAATACCTTATATCCTTGTTGATTTGCAAGCTCATCAAGGACAACAACTTTAGCAGCTGCTGTTTCAAGATGATAAGAACTCATCAATAGCCCTATCGTATAGGTTTTTCCTTTCACAAGTCCTCTCGCAAGGAGATTAGGCCTATATCCCAATTCTTCAGCTAATTTTTTAATTCTGGTGCGTGTTTCGAGGGAAATAGAAGGGTCATCTCGTAATGCTCTGCTAACAGTAGCATGCGTTGTACGTGCCAATTTCGCGATTGTTACTGTTGTTACCGCCATATATTTCTCATTTTATCGAATATTGATATTTCATAGCGTACACTTGTACATTCCCTATTGTACACGTGTACGTAAATCTTGTCAACACAATTTTACTTCCAAATATCACAATTTTTATCCGATTAACACTTACTTGTCTTGACACTGAAAATATATTACTTAGAATAGCATATTTAAGTTTTTAAATAGCTCCATTGAATACATTTAAAATAAAGGAACAATATATGCCAGCAGAACAAGTTAAAATCGGTATCATAGGCGCAGGTAATATTGCACCCGCTCATATCTCCGCTTTCGGTAATTATCCGGACAGATGCAAAATTACCGCTATTTGTGATATCGTACCGGAATTGGTGAAGGAAAAATCCGAAAAATTCGAAATTTCGGGATATAACGATTACAAAGAAATGATAGAAAAAGAATCGCTCGATGCTGTTTGTATTGCAACTCCGCCAGCTACACACAAGAAAATTGCTATTGATGTCGTTTCGATGGGATGCAATGTCATCTGCGAAAAACCGTTAGCGATGACCGTTGAAGAAGGACAAGCAATTGCTGATGCCGTTTCTAAAGCTGGCACTCTATTTATGGTCGCATTTTGCCATCGATTTGAAGAAGCTATCGAAAAAATAAAAGCTTCCGTATCCACAGGTCAATTCGGTTCTATCACGACTTATCGTAACGTATTCGCAAACGCCGCAGGACATCGTCCGACGAGAGGCGGAAATCTTATGGACAACGGCTCACATGCAACTGACATTGCAAGATATATAATAGGCGACCCGATTAAAGTTTTATGTGCACAATTTCGTCCCAAAAAAGTTGACGACCTTGACAAAGTCATTGATTTTTCGGCATTACTCGAAGGGCCTAATGATGAGATGATTTATCTGGAAGCGGGCGGAAGACACGCAGGAGGAAGATCTATCGTTGAAGTTTGTGGCGAAAAGACATCTGCATTATACGATTACGTAAACGCAAAGAAAATCAAATGGAACGACGGCGAAAACTGGAATGATATCGAACTGCCGGAAGGCGGAAGCAGATTTGCAAAACAAGCTAAACATTTTCTCGACTGTTTACAAAGCAACGAAAAGTGTATTATTGACGTATTTGAAGCTTTGAAAACTCTTGAGCTTCTGGAACAAATTTCCAAAGCAGCCAATAAATAAGGGAGCATTTATTTGAAAGTGGAAAAACTCTCGGCGCAGTACAACCCGCAAGCAATCGAACCGGAAATTTACAAGCTTTGGCTTGACGGAAAATATTTCCATGCTGAACCGGACAACCCGGGAACGCCATATTGCATTGTAATTCCTCCGCCTAATGTAACAGCTGCCTTGCACATGGGGCATGCGCTAAATAACACACTTCAAGATATTCTCATTCGTTATCATAGAATGTTGGGAGATAATACAACATGGATTCCCGGAACGGATCACGCCGGCATCGCAACACAAACGGTTGTCGAAAAAAGAGTATTAGCTGAAGAGGGAAAACGAAGAACAGACTTTAAACGAGAAGAATTCGTAGCGAAAATTCAAGCGTGGAAAGACGAATACGAAGCACGTATCCTTTCACAATTAAAACGAATGGGCTGCTCCTGCGATTGGGACAGAACACGTTTTACAATGGATGAAATCTGCGCCAAAGCGGTGAGAGAAGCCTTTTTCAGATTATTCAAAGATGGACTTATATATCGCGGAAAACGACTTGTCAATTGGGACCCCGCAACACAAACAGCTTTAGCCGACGACGAAGTCGAAATGCACGAAATTGACGGACATTTTTGGTATTTGAAATATCCTCTCGTCGAACCGGTCGAGATAAACGGGCAAAAAGTAACACATGTAACTGTCGCAACGACTCGACCCGAAACGATGTTGGGAGATACAGCTGTTGCGATAAACCCAGCTGACCCACGTGCAAAATTCTTAGTCGGAAAAAAAGTTAGGCTGCCAATCGTCGATAGAATTATTCCGATTATCGAAGACGAGTATGTTGTTCTTCCGGATTCCGATAGCGACGATGCAAAAGCACAATTTGCAACGGGATTTCTCAAAGTTACTCCTGCTCACGACCCTAACGACTGGGACATAGGCCAACGGCACAATTTACCCGTAATCAACGTACTCGCACCCGACGGAACTATAAGCGACAGGTATGGCTGGCAAGACGTCGGAGGCGCGGATTTCCTGTTAGGACTCGACAGATACGAAGCACGCGAAGCGATTGTCGATTGGTTCAGGC
>CAZKNI010000246.1:0-5597 GCA_964554055.1 uncultured Phycisphaerae bacterium
GACTTACGCGCATATTGTTCAGCCTCTTCCGGACACTTATTTCGGATGAGACCAACAAGTTTGCGATGTCCCGCAATATCCTCTCTCTGACGCGAAATGCTGAGTTCGGGTGATTCGTGTGACAATTGATCCGGAATCACATAAAACACATAATGGCACTCAGCCAATAAAACATCCAACAATTTACTAATTCGCTCATTATGACTAGCTTTGCCAATCGTAACGTGAAATCTATGATCAAGTTGATTTCCACGATTAAGGTCATCGCTGCCAATTAACTTTTCTTCCTCGTCACAAATCATATCAAGCCTTGCCAAATCCAAATCAGTCGCATTTTGAGCTGCCAAATTCGCTGCGCCGCCCTCAAGGATTTCACGAAAAGAAAACAGTTGACGAATCTCCTCAAGATTGTAATTTCGCATACGAACACCATGACCTTTTTTACCGCCTACGAGTACACCCTGTGCTACAAACCTTGCCAGCGATTCCCGAAGAGGAATTCTACTCACACCCAATTCTTTGCTGAGCTTGATTTCTGTCAGCTTCGAGCCAGGGATAAACTCTCCGGAAAATATCTTGTTCAAAAGTCGACGGTCGAGTGTTTCACTATCGTGCGTTGTACCCATAAAACAAATTCACTTTCATCAAAACAAATTTCATTCTCTCACATTTCTTGTATTGTATACAATTGTATACTTTCTGTCAACTTTATTTTTCATTTAAAACTCTTTTAGACGAGCCATTTTATATTTAAGGAAAAGTCAGACAATCATTCGGGCATATTTTTATGCTGCTCATGCCACGGAATAAATCAAACTCTAAAACTAAAGGACGCTGCGATGATGTAAATTGATTCTTTGTAAATAAGCTTGAAACGAATATCTCACAAATCGTTCTCGTGTGAAATTATTTCATTGACATATCCGTTTTGGCATAATATTATATATAAGAGCTTAACATATTGTAAAATATGCCGTTAGCGATAAAAGAAAAAGACAAATGGAAGCAACGATAACATTTTTTATTGCTTCAGCTTGTTTGTGTTTTCTATTGGCAATATTTGCCAATCGTATATTCAAATGGAGCAATCGTCTAACAAGGAGGCTAGGCCTTTACAAATTTACTGAATTTCGAGAAAAATTATGGCCGATTTTAGGGCCAATCGCTCGTATAGCTCTTGTGCTCACAGGAATTCTAATTTTAGCTTTAACATGGAAATTGCTTACAAAATAAGAATCGAAGACATCCTATCGAACTGCATTATAATAAGCTAAAAATTCAAATTTGGACGACTTTTCCATTCCTCGCAGATTCATAACAAGCTGATAAAATTTTCTGATTTCGCAAGCCAAGAATAGCTCCGTTTAGCGGTTCCCTATTTTCGAGTATAGCACTGCTAAACTCGCGAATTTCAGCCATATACGTATTAATGGGAGCGGGAGATATGTTCAGCTCTCTATCCGTTACTCTCTTCTGATTGGCATCATAATTTTTATCTTCTTCCGCCAAAAATGCCTTCATTTGTCCCTCTGACCCTTGACCTATTGTACCCCGAGCGATTATGCTGCCTTTGGAACCGTAAATTTCGAGAATATTTTTGCTGCTCGCGTCGGGAATACAGAAAAAAGCATCTACTGTTGCCATTGCACCGTTATCAAAAAACAACATCGCTACAGCACTGTCTTCTGACCTATAGCTGTGCACCGTATTATTTATAAAACAGCTAACCTTTTTAACATCACCAAAAAACATTTCCAGCAAATCGATACAATGGCTGCCCAAATCCATTAATGCCCCTCCGCCTCCCTGTTCGGGATTTTGACGCCACGCATTTTTTATAGGCGGATACCAGCAAGAAAGCTGAGCTCTGCCATACGTCAATTTTCCTAACTTGCCCTGCTTTATCATCTCCAATGCTGATTGATGTTGAGAGTGAAAACGCATCATTAACGCTGTTCCAAGCAATACGCCATGTTTATTACATTCGGAAATCATTTCCTCAACTTCTTCAACATTAAGTCCCAACGGCTTTTCACACAAAACATGCTTACCCGCATTAGCACACAAAAGCACCTGTTGACAATGTAGATAAGCTGGTGTGGCAATATAAACAGCATCTATTTCTTCACGACCGAGCACATCATCTATACTCTCAGCACATCCTACGTTAAATTCTTTGGCGACTTCCCGATTGATTTGAGGATTTGCATCATAGACGATACGCAATTCAGCGTTCTCCGCTGACATTATTCCTTCCGGAATAGTCCTTCTCCTCGCAATGCCGCCCGAACCGATAACAGCCCATTTTACTCTGCCGCTCATATTAACGCCTCACATTCCTTATTCTGAAAATAACTATCATCATAATTGTGCATTCGGATCATATGCCATATCCGTATTAGCAACGCCATACGGACCAAACTTTGTATTTCTAATGCGAATCAAATCTTCACATTCAATCTTATTACAAGGCTTGAAATCATCGCTTTGTGCATAATGTAATATTTGCGAGGAAAAATACTTCGTTGCAGCGTCTTCACCGGAGAGATTCAACGTGCATACAAGCAACTTGCCACTGCCAACGGAAAATTCAAAAAGCGAAGCTTGTTTATAGATAAGTTTGAATGAGCTTGCAACCTCAATTATAGGGTCGAACGGAATATCGAGATCATCAAAAACGACAGCTTGGCTATTTTCCAGCATAGAGTAAAATTGCCAGTCGCAGAAACCCTCATGAGGAAATTGTTCGGTAATCGGATGTTTATAAATAACAGTCGCAAGATTGCCTCCTGTCCTGCCCGGCAAACCAATTTGGAAACTCACCGGCAAAACGGGGAAAAAGCCGCTACCGAGCAACAGAACTCGTTTGCCGTCTTCCAAACACTTCATTGCCGATTCGGTAATAGAAGACGTAATATACAATTCATTTTCGTACAGCTCCTTATTTTCTTTCAGCTTTTGATAAATATTGTGTTCTGTTCCTTTGGGAAAAATCCAAAAGTCCCAATCATTGTTCAATTCATATTCGCAACTTCGCAATCGAACAAGCAACTTAACTTGAACAGCACGTTGTATTGGCGGAACGATAAAATCTATTTCGCCTATCGTTTCGACAGTCCCGTTCCGAACATTCTCAACCGAAAAGCTACCCGAGCACAAAACATTGTCGCTATCAGCCAAACGCCACTCAACTGTTCCCGCCGATAATTTCTCAGAGCCAAACAAACAAGCCATCACATCAAATCGACAATGTTCGCCGACAAAAAAACTGCGACAATTGCTATGATTCAACAATAAAACATTTTTATTGTTATATTGCCTTATTTCGCCGGCAATATTGCCCGGCTTAAGCTCATAAAACTCATTCATAATGCCGGCGGTATAGCCGCTCTGATGATTATTATGGTCTATCGAACCTAAAAAATCATAGCCGGCGAGATATCGACATTTTCTCGCCATCTCGATACAATGCTTCCGCAACAAGCGCTGCCAAGCGCATGAATTTTTGTAATAGACAGATGCCTTATCCAAAAGCCCTTTCTCACCGAGATATTTTCGAGCTTTCGAAAACAAATCGGTACCGATAAGAGTATTTTCATATCGCTTTTCGAGAGTAACATCGAGATAGCTGCCTTGAATCCCTATTTCATGTGCTAAGCAAGGCCTTTGATAAATAGCCATTCGTTCCGTTAATGCCTTCCAATTTGCTTTGCTTGAAATATAGCTTAAATAGCCCCAACTGTAATGCCCGAACACATCGGAAAATTCTCTTATTGCCTGTAATCTGCTCGGATTATGCCTAAACGGCTTTTCACTGATTTCATCGCCCAAATCGCTTGGCGTCCAGACATACTCTATTCCTCGCAAAGCTTCTTGAGGATTAAACAACGCATCGGGAACTGTCTGTTTATGCAACTCGGAAAATACTCTAAGCTGGTCGATTTTCGACTCGTCAAGCAATTCTTCATTTCCGCAACAATAGATTATTACAGAAGGATGCTTTCTACACGTACGCATTATATCAAGCCATTCTTCCCTGCCGAATCCAACAGGCGGCTCAACCTGAAACATCATTCCCAATTCGTCAGCAGCTTCCATATATTCTTCGGACGGAATCCACGTATGACACCGAATCCAATTAAATCCTAATTCCTTGAGCTTAATAATGATTGCACGATATGATTCTTTATCCGACGGAATCCTACACGTAAGAGGAAAATAACAATGATCGGTTACGCCTCGAAGAAATACAGGCTCACCGTTAAGAAACAACGACGTTTCTCTGCGTTCAATCGTACGTAAGCCGAACTTTTGAGTTACGCCGTCCAACAAAACATCACCCTCGCGCAATTGCAACTCAATATCATACAACACAGGATTTTCGTCAGACCAATTTTCCATATCGCAATTGTCTGTCTGCCATCTAACGACATTTCCGGAAACATCAACCGTGCCCCGCCTCAAACATTTATTAGATTGTAATTCTTTAACAGCCCATTCAAGGCTGACCTCTTTTCCGTTTACATTGCCTTGCAATTCTGCTGTCCAGTTTATCAGAGTATTGTTTTCCGACGGAAACAAATACAAATCCGCCAGCCTAACCTTCCTATTGATTTTCAAATAGATAGGCCGATGAATTCCCCCCATATATCCCTGATAGCCTCGCAAATCAAATCCGATACGATCTCGACGCACATTGGCAACAGCCATTATCAATTCATTCCTGCCGACATTTATCAACTCACTCGGCAAAGAAATCTCAAAAGGTGTTGAATGCCCAAAATGATATCCAACGAGTTTCCCGTTAAGCCAAACCCATATTTCCAGACGCACTCCTCCGATACAAAGCGTTATTAATTTGTCATCAACATTATCTTCGGAAATCTCAAAATGCTTTTTGTACCAGCCGACCCCTACGATAAACGGCAGCGAGGAATCGGGCAGCCATTCACCCTTCATAGGAAACTCGATAGGCTTATAATCGGGATTGAAACGAACTTTAGACCAAAAACTAGCGGATTTTAATCTTTCTATTTCTTCGTCCCAATAACCCGGAACCGGCATCTGAACCTCAAATTCCTCTGCGGAAGGAACAGCGGGAGAATTTTTCTCAGATATATCGTGAGAATAGGCAAAATCCCACAATCCGTTAAGCTCTATTAAATTCGACAATCTGCCATTCATCTACAATCACCTTTCAACAGCTTACAGAAATTTGCTTGCCAAAACCCATTAAAATACAACTTTTTGTCTGAACACACAAGGATTTGTTTTAAGGCAAACGATTTTTGGTTGTCTCAACATCTCTCGCTGCGAGCAAAAACAGGCTTTAGCCTGCGAATAGATTATCGTTTTCGAAAGACACAAAAACGCTGTTATATTTGCGCGGGAGAATTTAAGAGCTGATAGGCTTGTCGCTGACGAAAACATCGTCTGCGACAAGCCTATTCTCAATAATCGCATCAAACAAGCGATTTTCGCAGCTGCAAGCAAGAACGGATTGAAGAGATTTCGGACTTGACAGGCAAAGGACGCTGCGAGCAAGAACAGGCTATGCCTGCGAAAGTTTTTTCATTGCATTCAAAGCCCGTTCGCGG
>CAZKNI010000247.1:0-2529 GCA_964554055.1 uncultured Phycisphaerae bacterium
GAAGCATTTCGGTTCCCCGGATTCCGAGACATACAAACAAATCACAGAGAAACTTTTGTCCGGCTTCGTGCATGAATTTATTAACAAATCAGCTATTGGAAAGGGAATAATCGGTCTGACTCTGCCCGAGTCATATCCTCAAGCGAGAACGCAATATGAACGATATTGTAAGCTTGTTAAAGACATTTTCAAAACGGAACAACCTTTAGCTATTATCAATCCGTTTATTACAATAGATTTCAAGCCGTTTGGCTGGGAAGCATTTGAAGTTTTTGATAACAAAATCGATAAATATATCGATGTCTATTGTCCTCTTGAGCTTTGGCTTGATACGGATTCGATAGAAAAATTTCACAAAGCAGGAAAAAAAATCTTCTGGCGACCCGACAGTCGTTGGGGAACGTTTCCCGGAGCAAAAATTACGTATCCGCCATACTTGATACGCTCGCTCGCATGGATATGCAAACGATATAATAGCGATGGCGTGTTATTAGGCGAGCTAAATAGCTGGAACGGTTCATCTAACAATACGAATATAAATTTAACAGATTCTTCAAAAATTCTTGTTTATCCGGGAGAATGGTTTGGCCAAAATAAGCCTATTGCTTCATTGAGGCTAAAGTTGATTTCTCGTTCTTTACAAGATGTTAGCTATCTTGTAAAACTGAACGAAATAGGCGAGAAAAAACTCGCTGATTGGCTGACTCGTCATTTGATAAGATATGCTCATACGGATGCTTTAGACGGGTCATTATGGACTCTTAGAAACGACGGAATTTGTAGCAACATAAGAGCATGGCATTTAGCTAAATTGATAGCTGGATATACTGTTTGGAAACATTTAGCAGATATCCGAAACAAGTCAGCGGCAACAACTCAGCCGGCTCGGAAGAAAGACAATATTTCATTGTACTTGAAAAGGTTGAAAACTCAATTTCAACAGGCAACCGAAGGCGTAATCATAGAGCTTGAGGGCGTAAAACTAAGAACGGTCTTCAATAATCTTACAGGTCAAGAAGATACGAAATTGTCTTATCATCTAACGGTTAGAAATTTTTCCGACGGATATCCGAAGCTGAAAATAAGATTTGTTGATAAGCCTGTAACGTATAAAACAATACGTGATAAAGTTATTCTCGACGAATTAAGCTGGGCTTGGCCTGTCGAGGAAAAACTCGAATTGATTACGTCAACTCTGGGGTTTGGAGTTTTCGGAGTAACGCATCAGCCTATATTGTTTAATATCGACGAAAACAATAAAAAATATATTTCCGCAAGATGTTGTGCATTATCAGCGGGTAAATTGGAATTTCCTATCAAGATAGACGGAGATTTATCCGATTGGCCTGATTTTCCGATAGCGGGTGATTTTCAACGGATAAAGTCTGATGGCTTGAATTTCACCGAGTCGCTGAGCTCTCTTTCTGCAATTTGGAAAACGCAGGTCAAAGTAGGATATGACAAAGATAATCTTTATTTTGCATTTATATGCAAAGAGCCTGCTGAAGCTCTCAGAGTTAGATATTCCAATACAATTTCCGTAAGCAACGGTTATTCGTGGGGAGAAGATTTGATTGAAATTTTTATTGACCCTGACAATACCGGCACTCTTGACCCGATGAATGTCTATCATATTATTCTTAAGGCAAACGGAACTGTCCTCGCAATCAAAGGACCTAACGAGGCATACAGACAAGGCGCATGTGAATTTTGGCCTGCACGAATATCAGCTGCTATTTGTATATATAAAGATTGCTGGCAAGCTGAGCTAAAAGTTCCCTTCAAAGATTTCAACAAAACGGACAAGCGAAATAAATGGTGGGGCATAGATTTTACCCGTACATCAGCAGCTATCGGGGAAATTAGCAGCTGGTCGGGAACAAAAGGGCAATTCGGTAAGCCTGTTTCTCTTGGGAACGTTTTCATTGACAGATAATCTTTGTCGCTCATGTCGCTTTGTTGCTCATGTTGTTCATGTTTCTCATGTTGATTAGCCCGCATTTCTCACACATTTTGAGTTTAGCTGATTTTTGGGATGCGACAGGCCAAGAAGAGATTGAGGATTGTTGATTGAAGATTGAGGATTGATGTCGGAGTGCCGACGGCACGAAGATCCGTCTATCGACGGAATTGATGATTGAGAAGAGAAGAAAGAAGAATTGCGGATTGTGGATTGAAGATTGAAAAAAGAGATTGCCGCGTCATTCGCTCTTCGAGCTCATTCCTCGCAATGACGTTGTTCAGCTTTATGCGGAAGCAAAAATTGCAAATTCAAATTTGTTGCGTTTGCTGAAATTACGAAAACAAGAAATAATCGGCATATTCAAATATTCGGATATGCCCTAATATGCAAAATGTAATCAGCGAACTTTGATGGCGTTGCGTTGCGAATCAGCGACAGCTGCTTCACTCTGTTCGTCATTGCGAGTCCCGACGGAGTCGGGCGCGGCAATTTAATTTCTGCATCGTCGAAAAGCGTTTTTCATCGTCGCAGCGTCCTTTGCCTGTCGAGTCCAGAATCTCTTCAAC
>CAZKNI010000248.1:0-3690 GCA_964554055.1 uncultured Phycisphaerae bacterium
ATTAGCTACGAGTTTTACAATTAAACTTGCAAACAGCTTTTTTCCGTCTTTTTTAACAATTGCACCTATTCTCATTTCATCATTATCAAGCTGAACAGCAGGATTGGAAACATTTTTGGGTATAATATTTTTCAAATCGGGAGCAATCAAATCAAGCCCTCCCAAAAAGCGATTTATCTGTCGAGCAGATATCCTAATTTCAAATGTATTAGGACGTTGCATCTTATTGTTAAACTCTCGCGAAATAGATGTTATTTCATCCGTAAGTTCCTGCTGTTCTTCGGCACTTACATATTGAGGCTGATACCAATCGGGCACATAAATAAGGCTCATATACCCAATCATTAACAATAAAATCACAAGAATAATGGAAAGAATTAGAGTAATTCTATTTTTAGCCTTCATTTCAGCATCTCATCTCCGGGATAGACCGACATTCCGTAACAATCATAAGCTACAATAACCGGAAACTCCTCGACAATTAACTCTCGAATAGCTTCCGTCCCCAAATCTTCATAAGCAATAATTCTCGCTTGTTTGACAGCTTGTGCAAGCAAAGCCCCCAATCCGCCAACAGCAGCAAAATGAACAGCTGAAAATCTCTTCAATGCTTTACGAACTTCCAAATTTCTATAACCCTTGCCTATCATTGCCCGCAATCCCATTTCAAGAAGTTTAGGTGAATAGCTGTCCATTCTCGATGATGTCGTCGGGCCAATCGAACCTATAACCCGCCCCGGACGAGCAGGCGTCGGACCTGCAAAATATATCGTTTGATTCACCAAATCGACAGGCAATGTCTTATGTGCATCTATCAACTCACATAATCGCTTATGTGCAGCATCTCGAGCTGTATAGATTTTTCCGCTAAGCAACAATTCGTCGCCCGCTTTGAGAGATTTTGCTATATCTTCCGTTATGGGTAACTGTATTTTTCTCACGGATTGCATCGTGATATTCTCTATTTCAACATTTATGTTTCTACGACGTAAATTTCTCAGCCAACTCTATCGCTCTCAATTGCCCCTTTGCCTTGTTTATCGTTTCCTGATATTCGTTTTCGGGCACGCTGTCCGCTACGATTCCTGCTCCCACTTGTGCGTACGCCCTCTTGCCTTGAATCACAAGAGTACGCAATGCGATACATGTATCCATATTGCCCGAAAAATCAAAATAGCCTACAGCTCCGGCATACGGGCCTCTTCGAGTAGGCTCAAACTCATCTATTATTTCCATCGCACGAACTTTAGGAGCACCGCTGACCGTTCCGACAGGAAGCGTAGCACGAAGGGCGTCAAAAGCTGTTTTCCCTTCCGCCAGTGCACCCTGAACATTAGAGCTTATATGCATAACATGACTGTAACGCTCGACCGTCATAATTTCCGTCAATTTTACAGAACCCAATTTTGCAACTTTGCCAACATCGTTTCGCCCCAAATCAACAAGCATAACATGCTCCGCCCGTTCCTTAGGGTCAGACAGCAAATCCCTTTCAAGTGCCAAATCTTCCTCGTCCGTCCCGCCACGTTTGCGAGTACCGGCAAGAGGCCTGTTCGTAATTATCCCGTCTTCAACTCGACACATAACTTCAGGAGACGCTCCCACGAGCGTACAAGCAGGCGTCTTGAGATGAAACATAAAAGGAGAAGGATTTACAACACGCAATGCCCGATATATATCAAACGGATTAGCTGATGTCCGAACAGACAAACGCTGAGATAAAACAACCTGAAATATATCACCCGCATAAATATATTCTTTACATCTCTCGACAGCTTGCTCAAAATCCTCTCGCTTAAAATTACTTGTAAATTCAAGCGTCGGCTCACCTCCGGGGGAAATTTGGGCAGGCTCAAATTCCACTTGCTGCGATAATTTCTCGACAATTCTCTCTATCCGAGCAACAGCTATTTCGTACGCATCTTTCGTATCATTTTCAATAAAGGCATTACTTACAATCTTTACCGTTTTACTTACATGATCGAATATCAGCATATCAGGATAAAGACCGAAACATAAATCGGGAATATTTCTGTCATCAACAGGAGCATTAGGCAGATACTCGTAATATCGAATCATATCATATCCCGCATATCCGACGAGCCCCCCTACAAATCGAGGCAAATCGGAATGATGAACAGCTTGATAATGCTTAAATCGTTCCTCAAGCACTTTCAACGGGTCATCGTCTTTAATGCGAGTTACTTTGTCTGCTTCCGTTATCTGTATCTCTTTACCTTTAGCTTGAAATATCATTATCGGATCTGACGAAAGAAAAGAATATCTCGCGATTTTTTCGCCTCCTACGACACTTTCAAGCAAAAATGAATGCTTCGCATCCTTTACAATTCGCGCATACGCGCTAACAGGAGTAAGATTATCAGAGAGTATCTGACAATATACCGGTACAACATTCGCAGATGTAGCAAATTCGCAAAATTCCTTATAATCGGGATAAAGTTTTAACGTGCGCATATCGCTAAGTTCTTCCGCTTAGAAAACATATAATATTATAATAAAGCTAACAGACAATATCCGCTTCATATCCGTCGAACTTGAAGGATATAAAAGATAAGTTTATACTTTTGCGGACAGATTTGCAACTAATTTGCGTGTATCGCGTGCAATAGCAAGCTCTTCATTTGTCGGAACAACAAGAATTTTTATCTTGCTATCAGCTACACTTATCAATGCTCCTTTAGATGTAAGCTTTAACGAGCTATTTATTTTTTTATCGAGTTTTATTCCAAGATGTTCGAGATTTTCGACAATCATTTCTCTCATACGCCAAGCATTTTCGCCTATGCCACCGGTAAATATAATCGCATCTGCTTGACCTATATCTGTCAAATATGCCCCCAAATATTTTCGTACTCTGCGAGCAAAAATCTTTGTAGCTAATTTCGCTCGTTCGTTTCCGCTATCCGCTGCCTCGAACACATCACGCAAATCGCGAGACACACCCGATATCCCGAGCAATCCGCTTTTCTTCTCAAGCGATTGCCTCACATCCTCTACGCTCATATCAGCTGCTCGCATCATATGAAAAACAATAGCTGTATCTATATCCCCGCATCTCGTACCCATCACAAGTCCTTCCAAAGGAGTCAAACCCATCGTCGTATTGACAGCTCTTCCCTGCTTGATAGCTGCCATCGATGCCCCGTTTCCCAAATGCATTGTTATCAAGTTACACTGAGAAAGTTCCTTGCCCAATAATTTAGCTGATTGTTCCGCAACATATCGATGCGATGTCCCGTGAAAGCCATAACGTCTAACTCGATATTTCTCATACCAGTCGTAAGGCAATGCATAAAGATAGGAATCCGGTTCAAGCGAGCTAAAAAATGATGTATCAAAAACAGCTATTTGAGGAACGGATGGAAAAATTTCCTGACTTGCTTTTATTCCTTCGAGATTAGCGGGATTATGAAGTGGAGCAAGCTCGCTACATCGCTCTATTTGTTCGACAACTTTATCATCTACAATCACACTCTCGCGAAACTCCTCTGCTCCGTGTACAACTCTATGCCCCACTCCCGAAAGGTCCCCCTTAATCAAATTTTGAGCGCGAAGATGTTCTGCTATTTCGGAAATTCCGCTACGATAATCTTTTATAGAAATTGTCTTTTCTATCTTTTCTTCATTATGATTATGATGCACAATTGCATCTTCCGAACCGATTCGTTC
>CAZKNI010000249.1:0-6272 GCA_964554055.1 uncultured Phycisphaerae bacterium
CGTTACGGATAATTCCATATTTCCGTCAGCTTTAAGATATTTTAACCCCGAAACACTCTTAGCGGGGCGAAATATCAATTCCGAGGGACTAATAAGATTAATTTTGACAGGCAATTTTTGATACGCTTTAGCTATCTTCCTATCTGTCGTCGCAAGTATATGAACAGACGACTTTTCAGGAAGATCAACTTCCGCAATTACAAGAAGCTGATTTGAATCAATTCGAAATACATCACCTTTGCGTGCGTTTTGCACTATAACCGAATTCGGATCAGTTCCCGCTAACCTAAACGTTACCTGACAATTCGCAAACGATTGATTGAGTGTGTTCACAACCGTAATCTGCTCCGTAGCTTGAGAACCGTCATTCGGGCCCTTATGAAAAATCCTTATCCTGCCAACGGGAATCGAATATTGCAACTTTCTGCCCGCTATCGGATGTTCTTCCGGATAAACATAACTTAAGTGCGTCCCGTCAACATCGATTACCCGATATCTGCTTATTCCGTCTCCCCCGTTTTCCATACATGTACTCGACTGACCGGTGCGAATATATGCTATTTTCCCCATAAGATTAGCTTGTTTAAGTTTCTCGGCATACTCCGAAAAATCCCAATCGGTGCTCCCCCCGCAAATAATCGCTCGCACCCTTCCAAGAGTAAATATATCCGAAGGATTAATTCCTGTTTTTTGCAATCCGTCGATTATACCTAATCGGTCGCTATTAGCTACAAGAAATGTCATCGCTGAACGTTTCGAAGCTTTAAGGTCGTTAACAAGAGCATTTATTTGAAGCTTATCCTTCTCTATAGGCCTGATAGCTGTATCCATCATCAAAAAGAAATGATAAGTTCCGTAATTTATCGTACCGGTAAGAGATTGATTTATTTCCTGAGGATAAGTTATTTGGTCATCTTGCTCGCCACAGAGTATATAACAAGGCGCATTAAACTTTGCGAGAAATTTCTTCACGCGACGCCAGCCTTTTGCACCTTTCGCTCTGCCATTAGCTAAAAAATCTCCCGTAGCAAGAATAAATTCGGGATTGAGCAAGTTTATTTCGTCAACAAGCCTGCTGTCAAAATCGGGGGCATCCGGCAAACCTACATTCATATTGGACAAATGAACGAACCGAAATTTTGTTTTTATCTTCTTAACAATTTTTATCGCACGCGGAACACGCTGATAACCTACTCCCAAATCTACAAGCAAATCGTATACGCCCGGACGAGTCAACACAGGGGCTTTTAGTAGCATTACCCAATAATCGTCTTGAATGACCATTGGAGGCGATACAACACTCAATCTGATACGTTCTTCGGGACAAAGTGAATTGACGAGCATTGTTTTGATTTGTGGAACAAAGGCTTTTTTGACAAACATAAACCGAAAAGACTCTTCAGCCCTGATAATTCGTGGCCTACCCTGCGAAGGCTCGAGTATCATCAATTTGTTTATTTCGATATTAGGAGTAGGCTTGACCGACTTGGAGGGAATAACACTTTTAGCTGACGCTTTCTGCCCCATCGAAACGCCAACTGCTAAAAAATTCATTAAAATGAACATTCTAATAAGAGTGTGTATCTTATTCATTGATTATGCCTCCGAATTCAATAAGAAATTTACTTAATGCCGTACGATTACGAAAATAATACATAAAAATTAATTATAGCTAACAGGTCAACAAACTTAAAATTTATTTTAAACACATATCGTCAATCGTAAAGAGAAAATTTGTTAGCATTTGTGAACAAAAATAACGTTTCCGCCAACTTAATTTTTTATAGCGTTATTATTGATTATTACTCGTAAAATAAAAAAGCCAATAAAACAAAATCAGCTATTTGATTTGTGAGTTTTTCCTCTTGCTAAATTTTCTCCGTACGCGATAAGATATACAAAAACGTAAACTTATGTATAATAACAAATCAATCGTTTTGTGTTTTATGTTGCGTTGACGGACGGAGAATAAATATGGCGATAATGGGGCTTGATATTGGGACAACAGGGAGCAAAGCTGTTGTATTTGATTTGGACGGAACAATACTCTCGAGCAGCTATCGCGAATATAATCTTATCTCGCCTAAGCCGGGTTGGCTTGAACTGTCGCCAAATGATGTCTTGTATGCTGTCAAAGCTGTTGTTAGCGAAGCAAAAGAAAATTCAAATGCACACATCCAATCAATAGCTTTGAGTACTCTGGGCGAAGCTGCTATCCCTGTCGATAAAACCGGCAAGCCCCTTGCAAATGCAATTATCGGATTCGACCCGAGAGGCGAAGCACAATGTAAGAAGTTTCGCAGATTAATTGACCCGATAGAGCTATTTAATATAACGGGACACTCAGCTAACAGCTTCCATACATTATTTAAGTTAATGCACATACGGGAAAATCAGCCAAAGCTATTTGCACAAATAGATAAATTCCTGTGCTTCGGCGATTTTATAGCTGCCCAACTTGGCCTGCCTGCAACAATAGATTACTCAATGGCAAGCAGGACTCTTATGTTCGATGTTAACAATCTAAATTGGTCGGACAAAATCATTTCATTAGCAAAACTCGACGCGGATATGCTTGCAAAGCCAGCTGCTCCGGGAACAATCATAGGCGAAATAGGAACAAATGAATTAGAGTTTCCCAAAGGCGCAATATTGGCAACAGGCCTACATGATCAGCCAGCCGGCATATTAGGAGCAGGCATCGCGCCGGGTGAATCGATGCTCGCTACCGGAACAGTCGTATGTCTCGGAGTATTGCTAAATCGTACTGTAAATGCCAAAATAATGACAGAGAATAATCTTTGTAAATATCCTACTTTTGGCAACAATTTTATCAATATAGCTTGGAATTTTACGGGCGGGTCAGCCCTGAAATGGTTTAGAGATAATCTCGCCCCCGATATTGTCAAACAAGCGGAATCGGAAGGAAAAGACCCGTATGAAATAATTACAGCCAACATTCCCGATAAACCGTCGAGACTTATTTTGCTGCCCTATTTTACGACAACAGGAACGCCCTATCTTGATTCGCAAGCTTCGGGTATTCTTATGGGCTTAAGGCTTGATATAAATCGATTTGATATTGCAAGAGCAATTATGGAAGGCGTCGCCTATGAGTTGCGCGTTAATCAGGAATTATTGAGTCAAGCTGATGTCGAAATCAATATGTACAAAGCAATTGGCGGCGCCGCGAAAAGTGAGATATGGATGCAAATATATGCGAACATCCTAAATCGTCCGATAGCTATTTTACAAACAACGGAATGTGCTGCATGGGGCGTTGCGCTTTTAGGAGCACATGCGTCGGGTTTGTTACGTGATTTGCCCGATATCCTGGCAAGAAAAATTGCTAAAACGGGAAAACGATTCGAACCTAACGAAAAAGTTTCCCTTCATTATGATAAGCGAATGAAAATTTACAGCCGGCTTTATAGAAAGAACAAATCGCTGTTACATTCGATTACAAAACTGAAATAAAATAACAAAACGAATACTCTTGCTGTAAAATCGAGTGAGTGCAGATATACACATAAAATTTTCTGGCAATGTTAACATGAAAACTGTATGCTGTTTTACTTTAATGAACAGCTGTGCATTATATTGATAATTCGGATGTTTTAGACTTCAATAATAGATAGGAGAGTACGGATATGACAGTACCTGCGGAATTAAAATACAGCAAAACGCATGAATGGCACAAGCTTGAAGGCGATGTCGTTACACTGGGAATTACAGAACACGCCGCTGAAGAGTTAACGGATATTACGTATGTGCAATTGCCTGAAGTTGGCAAGCAGGTTAAAGCGGGCGAAAGCATAGGCGAACTTGAATCCGTCAAGGCAACATCGGAATTTTATACGGGCGTCTCAGGCGAAATAATAGAAATTAATGAAAAATTACAGGATGAGCCCGGGCTTATTAATAAGGACGCCTTCGGCGAAGGCTGGCTTGTGAAGATAAAAATCAATGATAAGAGCGAGTTTGATAAATTGCTCTCAGCGGAAGAATATCAATCGACAATTTCATAATTTTCATATTGGCAAGATGAGTTATATATCTATTAATAAACAACAAGCTCAAGCTATGCTCAAAAGAATCGGAGTTGAGTCTATAGAAGAGCTATTCAGCCCGATTCCTCGTGAAATACAACTAAACGAGTTACTAAATTTGCCGGCAGCATCGGACGATATTTCTTTACAAAGGCATTTACGAGAGCTTGCTTGCAAAAATAGGAATACACAGGAATGTATTTCCTTTTTAGGTGCGGGCAGCTATGAACATTATATTCCTCCCGTTGTAGAAGCATTATCAAATCAAAGCGCATTTGTTACGGCGTATACCCCCTATCAAGCAGAAGCCTCTCAGGGCGCATTACAAGCGTTTTACGAATTTCAAACGATGATATGCCAAATTACGGGCATGGACGTTTGCAACTCTTCGATGTATGAAGCGGGGTCAGCATTAGCGGAAGCTGTTTTAGTTGCGCGAGATGTAACGAGCAGCTCAAAAGTAATCGTACCGGAAAACGTTCATCCGGAATATCGAAGGGTTTTGCAAAGCTATTTATCGTCGCTTCCCATGCAAATCGATGAAATAGCAAGTCCCGAAGGAATTATAGATATAGCGGAAATTTCCAATCGGCTTGATGATAATGTAGCAGCACTCGTCGTTCAGCAACCTGATTTTTTCGGGCTTGTAAATCCTCTCGACAAGATATCCGAACTGGTCAAAGGCAAGAAAACGCTGTTAATTGTAATAGCAGACCCTATTAGTTTGGGATTATTAAAAAGCCCGGGCAATTTCGATGTTGACATTGTCGTAGGAGAAGGACAAAGTTTGGGAATTCCTCAAAGTTTCGGAGGACCTTATTTGGGATTTTTTGCCGCTAAAGAAAAGTTTTTACGTAGGCTGCCCGGCAGGCTCGTAGGAGCAACAGTTGACGATGAAGGAAAACGCGCATTTTGTTTGACCTTGCAGACCCGTGAACAACATATCAGGCGTGAGCGTGCAACGAGTAATATATGTAGCAACGAAGGTTTACTTGCAATAAGAGCGGCAATATATTTAGCTGCTGTCGGGAAATCGGGACTGCGAGCAGCTGCGAATTTGTGTTTTCAAAAGGCACATTATGCTGCCAAAAAGATATCATCGATTGATGGATATGAATTAAAATTCGGGACATCGTTTTTTAAGGAATTTGTTATTCGATGCACAAAAGCAAAGCCGGCAGAGATTATCGAGCACGGACGGAAGAAAGGAATATTTGCAGGCGTCCAATTAGGTAACTGGTATCCCAAACTCTCGGATTGTTTACTGATAGCGGTTACCGAAAAGCGAACAAAAGCGGAGATTGACCAATTAGCGGAGATTTTTGAACAAGTCGAGGGCAAATAGGAAGAAAGACAGGTAAAAACGAAAAATGAACGCTAATATCGAAGAAAAGCTAATATTCGAGCAATCGATAGAGAATGCGCAATGTGTTAGATTTCCGGAAAATGATGTTCCGAAAACAAGCATTGACGAGTGTATTTCTTCGAGCCTGATAGCTAACAGCTCTGTTGAATTACCCGAAGTTTCAGAAGCTCAGCTTACCCGTCATTTCACCCGTTTAGCTAATAAAATGATGAGTGTAGATGCGAATTTTTATCCGCTCGGCTCGTGCACGATGAAATATAATCCGAAGTTAAACGAATGGGCGGCAAGCTTGACAGGCTTTAGCGAAATTCATCCGTATCAGCAAGCAGAAGATGTTCAGGGCTGTTTGGAATTAATGTATCACCTTCGTCGATATTTAGAGGAAATTGCAGGTCTTTCCGAAGTGTGCTTATCTCCTGCGGCTGGAGCTCACGGAGAATTTGCCGCTGTCAAGATAATTCGAGCCTATTACGAAGACAAAGGAGAACAGAGAGATAGGGTTTTGATTCCCGACTCGGCACACGGAACAAATCCTGCGAGTTGTGCCTTAAGCGGCATGCATATAACGGTTGTCAAGAGTACGGAAGAGGGTTTAGTCGATTTAAATGATTTAGCAAATAAAGCAAATGAGCGAACAGCAGCTCTTATGATAACAAATCCGAACACTTTGGGCCTGTTTGACAAGAATATTGTTAAGATAGCTCAAATTATGCACGAGAAGGGGGCACAAATATATCTCGACGGTGCAAATATGAACGCTATCATCGGCCGAGTTCGACCGGGGGATTTCGGGGTTGATGTGATGCATTATAATTTGCATAAGACATTCGGAACGCCTCACGGTTGTGGCGGGCCCG
>CAZKNI010000250.1:0-5171 GCA_964554055.1 uncultured Phycisphaerae bacterium
TCTTCAATCATCAATCTCTTTTCTTCTCTTCTCAAATCCGCAATCGACAATTCTTCTCTCGTCATTATAAGGCGTTACCCGAAGAGTATTATTCACAAATGCACCTTTATCCCCCTCGCATCCATGCAATAAAAAAACCGGCGAAATACCTATAACGGTATATCTTCGCCGGCACATTCCACAATGTAACATTAATTATCTATTGTGGCAGAGCTTATAATATTAATCATCAGGCAATCTATCGCCTATCGTTTCTTCAACGACATAATCTACCAAACTGTTAGCTGCTGCTGAAAGTCCGGTAGCTGCTGCTTCAGGTATCGGACCGTCTCCGAGTCTGTCTGATATCTGCTCATTAATACTCGTATGAATTCCCGAAGTTGCAGCATCTACCAAAGCATTCATTGCGGGAACAAACACAAGCTCATCCCAATTCAATTCCGTACATCCCGGAGCTAACAATAATACAAGCAACAAACCGAAAACAGCTATCTTGTTTCTCATACTCTTTTCCTTTCATTAAAAGTCTATCTGAAAACGCATTTGGAAAATATCCGCATCGCCACCGTCAGCAAGGTCTGCGAAAATATAATTCCACATTATTCTTGTATTCGGATTTAAATACCAATTCACACCCAATGTAAAGTCCTGAAGTCTTCCTCCGTCCACACTTTTATCGTCCAAATCAAGATATGAATATCTTGCCGCTATCTCCCACGCACCCTTGCCTCCGCCGGGCTTATTACTGAAATTCTTCTTAGGTTTGACCCTTCCGAATGTACCCGTTTTCTTATTGTACGGACGATGTTCACCCGTCAGGAAATAGCTTCCCATTATGTAGAAACCCTGAAAGCAACAATCATTTCTATTTATAGCATCCACAATCGCTTGAACATATTCACTCTGCAAAGAAAACGGACCGTAAACCCAAGCAGCTTCAAGACCTATTAAGTCAACTCGTTTAGCTTCAAAATTGCCCGTATCGACAAATCGCGGTGCTAAATGAGATTCCGGTCTCTGACGATATCGAAGCGTCCTATCTTCGGGATTTCGATGGCTATACGCTAAACCTACATGCAAAAGTTTATCGTCCCCCTGATACCAAGGAAGAAATGTTACTCTACCGGTATAAGCGTAATCCCCGTCATTTCTGCCCCTGCCATTACCGTCTGTCGCATTTTTGAAAATACCTACAGCCCATGTCATTCGCTGATTAAAAGCTGTATTATATATCATAAAACCGTTATTTCTTCCCGGAGAAAGAGCATCGGGCAACGACCGTTCCATAAACGTAATATATTTTCCGCTTGTAAGCCTATCCATTCCGAAAGGCTCTTTGAAATGACCGACTTTGACATTCCCCACAATAGGAACATTCTTCATGCCAATCCAGACATCACGAAACTCGGAGTTACCGTCTCCGGCAAAGTCATAATTTACCTTGAATATAATATCATCGTAAATTTGACCCGCCATATATATTCTTGCCCTTCGGAATTCCGTCCCGTCCTCCAGTTCTCCTACAATATCCGCTATATCGTCGTCGGCATACCAAGCCCAGTCGTATTGAATTCGCCCGCCGATTTTTAATCGAAAAGTTTTATCAAGAGTATCGAGGCGTAATCCGTTCTTCCAGTATGCGCGAAATGTCTTCGGGCCATGCCACTTGTCATATTTCGCTTCCAAATCGGACAAACGCTTCTCTATTTCGTCAGCTAATTGGCCACGAGAAACATTGGCGGGAGTTGCATTCTGCTCCAGATAATTCAAACGTTGCTCGAGCAATTTTATTTTTTGCTCAAGCTTTTTGAGTTCTTCTTGTTCGCCACCAAACAGACTGGAATTAATCCCCAGCAAAATAACCGCTATCCATAGCACATGTTTCATAATATCACTCCGTTAATATTTAATTGTTAATTGATAACCTAAAACAATCAACACCCTTGCGATGTGATGTTCTTATCGGTAAAAAAGAGGAAAACTTTTAAATTTTTCTCAAACGTTTTTTTGTTACAATTTACATCAAATAATTCCTTAATTTATTCCTGTTTTTTGAAGCTATCCTTCGATTTTTACGATAATAGCATTAATAGGATATTTTTTATTAGAACCGCATTTAGAGGGAGATTACGATGAAAAAGACTTTCTGGTTAACTATTTTTCTGAGCGTGATATTTTTTGCAAGCAATATCTCGTTGGGCGACTATAGGATAGGAATCCTCGCTAAACGAGGAGCTGCAAAATGTATGAAAAAATGGGGCGCAATGGGAAAATATCTTTCCGAAAAAACAGGAGAAAAATGTGTTATCATTCCCCTAAAATTTGTAGCTATAGAACCTGCAATAAAAGACAAACGAGTACACTTTTTGTTAGCTAATTCCTCTATTTATGTTAGAATGAGCGACAAATATGGCATCAAAGCCATCGCCACCTTGATAAATTCACGTCAAGGACAAGCTCTAAAGCAATTCGGCGGAGTTATACTCACTAAACAAAACAGCTCTATAAACACACTTGCCGATTTGAAGGGCAAAAAATTCATGTGCGTAAAATATTCTTCTTTCGGCGGCGGACAAATGGCTTGGCGTCTTTTAGTGGAAAACAACATAAACCCAAAAACGGACTTTGCCGCTTTTATCGAAGGCAAAAAACATGATAACGTCGTATTAGCTGTTCTAAACGGTTCTGTCGATGCGGGAACAGTGCGAACGGACACGCTTGAGAGAATGCAAGGGGAAGGCAGAATAAAAATAGAAGATTTCAAGATAATCCATAAGGTTAATGATGATTTTCCTTTTGTCCATAGCACACGATTATATCCGGAATGGCCTATGGCTGCTTGTCCGTGGACAGACTCTACAACAGCTGAAAAAGTCAAAAAGGCTCTTATTGACATGCCTTCAGGGTCTAATGCAGCTAAGTCAGCTAAGATTGTAGGCTGGTGCGAGCCCCTTGATTATTCACCGGTAAAAGAATGTTTAAAGGTTATAGGCTTCAAATAACAGGCGTTGTTTTATAATAATTATTTCAAAGTACAACTTTTGGCATTTTAAAGTCAATATTGAGTTTGGTAGTGGCATATCGAACAGAAAAATAAATTCGTTCGTTATGCCACTTTTTTTTAAAAAATTAAAAATGATAAGGAGTCTAAGTAATGAATAGGGCTGAAAGAGTAAAATCAAATAGAGGAGTAACTTGTAATTTTTTGTTTATCATGTTGACATGCATAATGATATTCATGACGGGCGTAACGTTTGCTGTTGTCTGGATTGGCAAGCAAGCTTCGAAAAAACAAGCGGAAAAATTTATAGCTCAGTTACAATCGGAACAGCAAGCTGAACAAAAACTGCTAGACAATGAATTAATAAAAAAGGGAAACTCCATAGCAAATCTTTTAGCTACAAACGGCTCGCCTTTGCTAATCGGATATGACTTCGATGCACTGGAAGAAATGGCTAAAAACGCTGCAAAAGATAACGATATAGCATTCGCCGTATTCTACGATAAAAACAAAAAACCTGTTACTCATTCAAGCAAACCTATTAAAAACAAGAACATAAAAGTTGTTCGCAAAACAGTAACATTTGAAAAAGATAATATTGGATATGTAGATATCGGACTGGATTTTTCATCTATAAATAAGGAAATCAACAAAATTTCCGAAAGAATTCAAGCTCTTGTAAAACAAACAAAAGAAAATCAAAAACAGCAAACACTTACTTTCATAAAACATCTGTCCGCTCTTTCGGTTGTTGGAATTATCGGACTGTGTTTGATTTCTTGGTTCTTCATGTCCCGAATAGTAACTAAACCGATAACTCATATTGTCAAGGAAATGATAACAACGTCTCAAAGTGTCTCAACCGCATCAAATCAAGTTTCCGTTTCATCACAATCGTTAGCGGAAGGTGCAACAAAGCAGGCGGCGGGTTTGGAAGAAACATCGTCAAGCCTTGAAGAAATCTCAAGTATGGTTCGCAAAAACGCTGAAAATGCTCAACAGGCAAGCACTCTTGCTGAAGCGACAAAACAACAAGCGGAAAACGGAAACACTGCTATCAGGGAAATGGTTAACGCTATAAATGAAATACAAAAATCTTCCTCGGAGACCGCTAATATTGTCAAAGCTATTGATGAAATAGCTTTTCAGACAAATTTATTAGCTTTGAACGCTGCTGTCGAAGCAGCGAGAGCAGGAGAAGCGGGCAAAGGATTTGCCGTTGTAGCGGAAGAAGTGCGAAATCTCGCAATGCGTTCTGCAGAGGCAGCTAAAAACACTGCAAAATTAATAGAAAACGCTATTAACAAATCGGAAAACGGAGCAAAGTTAGCTGAGAAAGTCAGCGGCGTTTTTGACGAAATATTCGAACACGTAAATCAAACAAGCACGCTTATTGCAAATATAACTTCTGCTTCTTCGGAACAACAAGAAGGCGTTGAACAAATAACGACTGCTGTGGCGCAAATAGATACAATTACTCAGCAGAATGCAGCTCAGGCAGAGGAATCGGCATCAGCAGCTGAAGATATGCGAGCTAACGCTGATAAATTACAGAATATCATTGTAAAGCTTTCTTCTCTTATCGGCATGTCAGCAGAGACGAAAAATACGCACTCGGAACAGATGAAAATCACCTCTGCAGATAGACAAAATTCCATCTTTTCTCTATCCGAATCAAAAGAGCAAGTTGCTTGGGAGTCGAATATCGAACAACAATGCATTGAAGAAAATGACGAGTCATTGCAAGAGTTTTAACAAGCATTATCGCAGAAAACATTAATTCAATAAAATTAAGTAAGCTAAGCGGGACTTCTAACGGGGGAAGAAACCCGCTTAGCTTTTATTCCTGTTAACCGTTTATCCCAAAATGCAGCGTCTTTCGGTTTTAGGGCTTGATGCGGCAATCTAATTTCTGCATTTCTGAAAAACAATTTTGCTTGCGTTTCATTTTGCGAAAAATCAATTTTCGTCGTCGCAGCGTCTTTCGCCGCGAAGCGAAACGAAGCGCATAAACAGACTTTGCCTGTCAATCAACAATCTTCAATCTCAAATACGCAATTCGAAATCCCTTCGAGTTATGCTAACGCTGCGTAATCGAATTAGCTTTTCGATGCTTGGATAAGTTTAAGTCCTGCTTCTTTGTCGCCCGAGAGAATTTTTATATAGCCTA
>CAZKNI010000251.1:0-17455 GCA_964554055.1 uncultured Phycisphaerae bacterium
AAACTCAAAAATAACGAAACATCTTTCGCAGGCACAGCCTGTTCTTGCTCGCGGCGAAAGATGATGCGACGAGGAAAAACGTTCCCCGCGAATAAACTCAAAAATAACGAAACATCTTTCGCAGGCACAGCCTGTTTATGTGCTTCGTTTCGCTTCGCGAAACTTCGCGGCGTGAGCGGAAACGGTCAACGGTCTACGGCTAACGGTCGACAAAAAATATAGATTGCCGCGCTTCGCCTTCGGCTTCGCTCGCAATGACGCGGGCATAGCCCGATTTTGCGCTTTCGCGTTGAGGCATGATGCAATGAGCAAACTTTATTGGAGCGCGTAACGCTGCAATACGAATCAAACATCAATCTCTTCAGCCTGTTTTTGCTCGCGGCGAGGGATGATGCGACGATGTAAATTGATTTTTCGAGAATAAATTCAAAAACAGGATGAATAACATTTGGCAGCAGAGGCAACATGAAAAAGAAATTATACTCAAATTATATTTTCTGCAGAAACTTTTCGAGCAGCATAAGTGCCCAAAGCCGTTGCGAGTTGTCGAATTCGCCTGAAATGTGTTCAGTTTGTAGCTGAAGCAAATAATCGGCACCGGTGAAATTGTATTCGACAAGTTTGCATCGGCTGTGCAAAATACTCTGCATTTGCGATTTTAAATTACCTCTTAGCCACACACCTAAAGGAACGCCAAAACCTCTCTTAGGTGCAGAGAGTATCTCCGAGGGAAGCAGGTGCTTGAAAGTGTTCCGGATGAGTTTTTTCCCCTTGCTTATGTCAATGTGCCAGCTTTGTTTAAGAGATTTGCAAAATTCCATCAATCGATAATCGAGAAAGGGGCTACGCAATTCGAGAGAGGCTGACATTGAAGCTCGGTCAGCTTTCGTCAGCAAATCGCCCGGAAGATATGTGATTATGTCCGTCAAGTTGGCTCTTATGGCAGAAGATTTCACATCGCAGAAGCTATCAAAAGTTTGGGCAATAAAATCATATCTTAAGCCCCTAATAGCGTTCATCCTATCTGTCAGCAAGCTTGCAAGCTGATGTTCGTAAAATACTCTGACAAACATTGAATATTGCTCGGCAGGCGGCAATGCAAGAGCACTGACAGCTCGCCAAAGGCGCGTTCGCATCGAACGTAATTCTTGCCCGGGATACGGAATAATCGTCTTGAATATGTGAACTAAAGAATCGGGAAGAATCCGTGAAATTGCGTTTGTTATCATAATAGCTCGATATCGGTCGTAGCCCATAAAAGCTTCGTCTCCGCCATCGCCTGTAAGGGCAACTTTGATATGTTTAGCTGCTATCCGAGATATCTTGTGTGTCGGGATAGCGGAGCTATCTGCAAAAGGTTCATCGTAGATGTGCAATATATTATCGAGCAGAGCATCAAGGTCTAAATCGAAATCAATCATCAATTCGGTATGTTCCGTATTATACTTTTTGGCAATCAAACGTGCTAACGGCAGCTCATTATATCGCTCGTGTTGAAATCCTACGGAAAATGTTCGTATCCGTTGCCCTGTAATTCGGCTTGCGATAGCTGTGATTATAGACGAATCGAGTCCTCCGGAAAGAAGCACGCCAACGGGCACATCAGCGATTAGGCGCTTTGCAACAGCTTGCGTTGTCAGAGTCTTGAATCGAGCAATAGCTTGGCTATATGAGCCTGTGAATTTCCGGGGAGCAATTCGGTAATATTCCTTAGCATTAGGGGTCTTGAATGTATGCAAACTTGCATAATAATTCTGCCTGACAATCAGCATATTGCCCGGCATAATTTTTCGGACATTTTCGAATATGGAAAAGGGAGCTGGAATATAGCCGAAACGAAGATAATCGATAACGGCAGACGTATCGATTTGAGGATTTTCCAGTATGACCCGTAAAGCTTTTAACTCGGAAGCAAAATAAAGGGATTTGTTAACAACCGTGTAATAAATGGGCTTTTTTCCGAATCTATCGATGGCAAGAACAAGAGTTTGCTTATTGCTATCGTATAAAGCTAAAGCAAAAAAGCCATCGAGATATTCAACGAAATTATAGCTATGTTCTTCATACAGGTGAATAATCGGCTCGATATCACCTGCTGTCTTAAACTTGTGTCCTTTATCGCTAAGCTCGTGACGCAGGGTTTTAAAATTGTATATTTCGCCATTGCATATAAGTTGAATCGTGTTATTCTCGTTTGATAATGGCTGAGAACCTGTTTGCAAGTCAATAATCGAAAGGCGTTTGAAAGTTAATGCGATTCCCTCGCTCGCATTGAAATATGTGCCATCTTCATCGGGACCGCGATGTTTAAGCGTATATGCAAATCGCTCGACGAGCTGTTCATCGAGCTTATTGTCTTTATCGAACGATATTACGCCTGCTATTCCGCACATTTGCTTTACAATAAAATTACGTTGCCCATATAATTTTAACGTGTACAATATTCCAATATCACAAATCAAATTGATTTGGCAAGATTAAAATATTAAATCGTATAAAGTATGTGTTTAAAGAGGATTTCAAATTGGGTAATAAAAAAATAATATCGATAGCAGGTGCATTATTCATAATAGCGGCAATAGCAGCAATTGTGTTAAATTCGGTCTTCAAAGAAAAACCTAAGCCAAAGCCAATTGTTAGGCCCGTGATTCCGGAACATATCGTTCAGGCGGAAGGGCCTGAGATATTCTTTCCGAAAAATGCGAGAGCTGACAATTATGATGTAAATGCGTTCATATATAAATTCATCAAAGTTTTGCTTGCAAACGATTACAAACAATATCGATTAATGGTAACTCAGCAACGCGAACCCGTAAGCAGAGAAAAATTCGAGCACGCTTACGGAAAAGTTAAAATAATAAGAATCGTCAAAATAGAAAAAATCGGGGACATGAAACCTCTTAAAGAACTCGGACTTGTAAATTGTAAAGGGCCAGCGTACAGAATAGATGCACATATTATTTTGCGAGATAAACGAGAACGGGATATTAAATTGTATGTATTTCGGGAAAACAATAAATGGGTCAGCAGCAACTAAAATAATTGTTAGGAACTGAAACTATAAAATGTGTTTTTGGAATTTAAGATAAAATTGAAAGGGAAATAAGACATGGCAAAGACATACGGATTTGGGATTATCGGAACGGGAATGATTTCGGAATTTCACGCAAAAGCAATAAACGATTTGCCAAACGGAAAACTCATAGCTGTATTTAGCAGGTCGGCTGAACGGGCACAGAAATTTGCGGACAAACACAATATTAAAGGATATTCCCAATTGGATAAGTTTTTGAGTGATTCGGAGATAGACGTTGTAACAATATGTACGCCAAGCGGTGCACATATGGAGCCGACAATAGAAGCTGCCAAGCATGGCAAACATGTATTATGCGAAAAACCTCTTGAGGTAACGCTTGAACGCATCGACAGAATGATAGAAGCACATGAAAAAGCAGGAACAAAATTAGGCGGAATATTCAACAGCAGATTCGAGCCTGTTAATCAAATGCTCAAAAAAACAATAAAATCCGGACGACTCGGAAAGATAACTTACGCGGGCGGATATGTTCCTTGGTTTCGAACTCAAGAATATTATGATGAAGGCGGCTGGAAAGGAACGATGAAATACGACGGCGGAGGGGCAATGATGAATCAAGGAACACATACCGTTGATTTATTGCAATGGCTTGTCGGAATGCCCGTAAAACGGATATCGGCATTTACAGCATTATTGGGGCACAAAAATATCGAAGTTGAAGATACAGCTGTCGCCGCTTTGGAATTTGACAACGGCGCATTAGGCGTATTGTTCGGGACGACAGCGATGTATCCCGGTTTGCCCGCTCGAGTAGAACTCGGGGGCACGAGCGGAACGATTGTATCTGAAAGCACTTGCCTCAAAGTTTTTCAATTCGCTGATAAAAATGAAGAGGATGAAAAAATATTGTCGGAATTCGGTAAGCCTCCTGCCGCTAGCGGGTCAACAGACCCGAAAGCAATATCACATGAAAATCATGCGCGTAATTTTGCAGAATTTCTACACGCACTCGACGAGGGAAAAACGCCCGAACTTGACGGTTATGAAGCGAGAAAAGCGGTACAAATCGTATTATCAATTTATGAATCGGCAAAAACCGGAAAAATCATTCGACTATAATGCAGCTCGCTGAAAGCTTACGAGAATGTCTGATAGCTGGACTATTAAACAATTACTTGAATGGACGAGCGAATATTTCCGAAAAGCGGAACTCGAAGAACCGCTACTTTGCGCCCAGCTTTTACTGGCTAAAGTTTTGAAATGCAATAAAGTCGATTTGTATCTTCGATTCAATCAGCAAATAGGCAAAGGGGAACGGGATGAATTTCGCAAGCTTGTCAAGCGAGCATATCAAAAAGAACCTATAGCGTACATTCTCGGCGAGAAAGAATTTTTCTCGTTGCCTATAAAAGTAAATAACTCTGTCTTAATCCCTCGTCCGGAAACGGAGTTGCTTGTGCAATGGGTTGTCCGAAAAGCTCGCGAAAGCTATATGGAAAGCTCAACGATTGATATTTTAGATATTGGAACGGGCAGCGGATGTATTTCAATTGCCCTGGCTAAAAATTTGCCCGTTGAATCGCGGATAATAGCAAATGACATATCATCCGAAGCTATCAAAGTAGCAAGGGAAAACTGTGTAATGCACAATGTTGAAGATAAAATCATATTAACTCAAAGCGATTTATTCGAGAATATGGAAAAAGGGGAAAAGTTCGATTTTATCGTATCAAATCCGCCTTACGTAACGGAGCGGGACTATAATTCCCTGCCCGAGCATATCAAACAATATGAACCGAAGCAGGCATTGCTGGCGGGAATCGACGGACTCGACGTTATAAATAAGCTCATAGAGCAAAGCCAATTTTATCTTAAACCTAAAGGTTGGCTCGTATTTGAAATAGGATATAATCAAAAAGAAGCAGTTGAGACAATGATGAAGGAAAAACAATATGAAAATGTTGATTTTGAAAAAGATGCGGATAATATTCCACGTATAGCAATCGGACAAAAATGTTCGCATTAATTTATCTCGAATGCAATTGCATTTATTGGCAATCGGAATAATATAATAAAATTCACAATTGACTATTAAAGCTATATAATTATTGTATTCCGTTAATATTTTCTGTTAATTTTTTCGATAAAAGACAATATTTGGAGAATAGAGTTATCTATTATGGCAGGCAGAGATTATTATGACATTTTAGGAGTGCCTCGTAACGCAACTGACGAGCAGATTAAAAAGGCTTATCGCGAGCTTGTCAGGAAATATCATCCTGACGTAAGCAAAGACCCGAATGCTACGGAAAAATTCAAAGAAGTGCAAGAAGCATATCAGGTGCTATCCGACCCGAAAAAGCGAGCTGCTTATGACCAGTTCGGAAAAGCGGGAGTCGGAATGGGAACAGGCGCTTCGTCCGGACCGCAATGGCATTACGGGCCAGGAGGGCAACAAGTTTATACTTGGACAAGCTCATCGGGACGGGGAGAAGGAATAAACTTTGACATAGGCGATATCTTCAGCGAGCTTTTTGGGGGCACGTCGCCTTTCGGAAAATCTTCGAGACACTCGAGGCGGGCAAGTCCGGTAAGAGGCGAAGACGCTGAGCATCATATAACATTGCCATTCGAGCAAGCTGTATGGGGAACAAAATTACGATTGCAGCTTCAAAGCCCGAACAAGCCCGCTCCGGAAACAATAGAAGTCAAAATTCCCGCAGGGGTAACGGAAGGAACAAAAATACGTGTTCGAGGCAAAGGTCAGCCCGGAATAGCTGGCGGAGCGTCAGGCGATTTGTATATCGTTACTCACATTACGCCTCATAAATTTTTCAGGCGAGAGGGAAATGATATTTACATCGATTTGCCAATAACTGTTGTAGAAGCTATTAAAGGCGCCAAAATCACAATACCGACAATCGATGGCCCCGCTGTTGTTACCGTTCCGCCCGGAACAAGTAGCGGGCAAAAGCTCAGACTCAAAGGCAAAGGAGTACCCGACCCGAAGACCGGTAAACGGGGCGACCAATATGCTATTGTTAAAATCGTTGTCCCGAAAATTAAGATATCGGACATCGAAGAGTGTTTGAAAAAAATAGAGCAACAAACCGAGGACCCTCGAAAAAATCTCGGCTGGAATGTATGAACATGACAGATATTTACCGCAAAGAGCTTGATATACCGGAAAAGTCGAAAATCATCGGCTGGCTTATTGTATGTGTCGGAATTGCAATGATACTCACAGCTATCGGCGTATATTTTCATACATCACGTGAATTAGCGAAAATTAAGCAACGTCCCTGGATACAATCAGCGGACACAAAAACAAAAAGCCAAAAGCCGACATCGAATATTCCTCCGAAAATGTTATCCGAACATAAAAACAAGATTGCTCGTGCGTTTCTATTATGGGTGCTATTGGCGCTGGGACTGCTTATTGCGTTCGCATTAATTGCAGCTTTAAGTCATCGCTTAGCTAACAGAGTTCGCTTGATGAGAAGCACAAAAAGTTTAAAGACAAGTTACTCCGATGCATGGGCACAAGCGGGCAAGCGGTTCAAATTGCCCCAAAATGACGATTAGCTCGTGTGAAGCATGCGAAACAAAGCAAACGACTGCTTAAACTTAAGGGGTTTATTCCTTATTTGCAATCCTAATATCCTTTGCCCTGAATGCAAAAATATTCGGTAAATCTATCAGCTTAAACCCGGCATCATCAACGACGTCGTCTATGTCCAAACGCCATATTCCCGGACAAGTTACCTTAACAGAGAATATTTTGCTTTGCGTAAGTTTTTTCCATTGTTTAACGATATGTCCTTGTGAATCATAAAGAATATAACTTGCTGTCTCAATCGGATGGCCACTCAGTTTGATTGAAAAAGTTTTCCTGTTTTGTGGGACAAAAAAGAAGAAACGCCCCGCAAACCCTCTTGCGTTTACGCTTATACCTTTTGAATTTATAAGCAAAGCTGGGCAGCTGATATTTTCAATGCGATATGCATTCATTCCCGCTGAAATCACAATGAAATATATTTTGCTTGACGTTTGAGGTATGCAAAATATTTTAGATGTATTCGGCGGAATTGAATCTTGCCAAATTAACCTTCCTTGTTCGTCAAAAATTTGTATATTGCCCACATCGAGATAATTGCCTAATTTAACGACTCGAATCTTCACGCTTGTTCGTTTGTCGGAATCAGGCCATAATACTAAAATATGAGGGTCTCTAAGATGAGGAACCTTAAAATCCGCTTTGGAATACGGAATCTCAAGATGAATAGGCTTTAAATATTTTGCCTGCTTCAATAACGAAGCAAATTCACCGGGTATCATTATCGGCAAGGGCATAGCTTTCAACTTATTGTCTATTTTGCCCGTTCTCGCTAATACGTCAAGAGCGCAATTTATACGAGATAATGTTTCGAAAAAAATCGATTGTTGCTGTTCATTTCCGAATCGATAAATAGCCCATACCCAATAGCCGTCCGTATAAAGACATCTTCGATATATATTTCCCTCGAGAACTCTCAAAAGTTTTCGGGGAATGACATTATTCTCTATTCCCATTCGCACACCCGGCACAATAAAACACGGCACCGCTACATTTTCACGTATCGAATTAACATATCTAATAAACGAATTATCCATAACTCCGCTATATGTACTTTCAGGGCCAATGAACACAGGAATCTTTTTCGTCGCTAATCCCTTTGCTATTGCATTGAACCACAATTCATTTTTATATATGATGAATCCAAGTATAGCATCAGGTCGTCGAAAATGTACAAGCTCCCTTAATTCTCTTGCCATTGAAGCTATTCTCTCAAATTGCCATTTGAGAAATTGTTCATTCAAATTATTTTTCATAAGCCAACGCTTACGTATTTTGACACCTTTCACATTCTCGGGAATCGGCTTAGATATCTCTTTCAAAAATGTTTCGAATGCATATTTTCCGTAATCGGCACCGTGAGGAACAGCTGCACTTAATGTGTACATTTCGGGGTCGATAATTACACCGTCAAGAGCGTAAATATTGTCATCATCCAGCAAATCAAGAACTCGATGCACCCTTTGCAATATTGCTCTTTTCCAATAAATCTTATCGACGAGTGAGGGTAATTTTCCGTCATTGAAACGTGCCGGATTATTTTTAAATCCGACTGCAACCGTTTGATATTCAGCTGCTATGTCGAGGCAATAAAAGTACTTCAACCCGAGTATTTTAGCTTTACGTGCACCCGCCCGTATTTCTCTGATAACATTAGCATCTCTTTTTGAAAGCGGACGTTCAGCGTCCGCGGAATTATAATCAACAACAGCATCTAATTCCAATCTGGGCATAACAGCATTCATGCCTGATTTTGCCATTGCTCGATACTGCTCTAACGCCGGCCCCCAGCCCATACGTATTTTCTCTCGCCTAACCCACGATGATAAAGAACTCTCGCCATCAGCTAAAGCTTTTCCCGCAAAACCTACTGATAACACACACAATATAACCTGCCAAATCATATTACGTGATATTCTACAAATCATTTTGCTAATCATTCCTTATCAATCAATACGCTATAAATAACTTCAGGATATATAGCTTCAACGTGTCCGTCAGCAAACAAAAAATTGTCTTCTCCTCCGTGACGAATAGCGGCAGAAGAAACATAAGGAAGCGGATTAGCTTGATCCAAAGTAGATCTTCCGCTCATTCCTCCATCAACCCAGACCATAATGCTCGCGGGATAATTTATCGAGCTTACCGTAAAACGAATATATTTATGAGCGGCAGGATATCGGGTTGCCTGTTGCCACGCTGAATTATACTCGCCCCCTAAAAAATCGTTAGCCATATACGTAATTCCCGGATAATAATATACAGCAGGGTCATTTTTTGATGAAGGGCAACACAAAACGGTTTTTTCCCAATTTTTTGATGTAAGCGAATTATGCTCAGGAGTTATCGAATGTATGTAACCTGTGTAGCGATAAGGCCAATAGCCAGCCCACCAATGACCCGGATACGGAGCTCTTGTAGGAGCAATTCGCCCCTCGTTATTGTCGGAATACATATTCCAGCCAACATACATCTGTCTGAGATTTGCCTGACACGCAACTCGTTGAGCAATCATCCTCGCTTGAGAAAGAGCCGGCAATAAAAGAGCTACCAATACTGCAATAATAGCTATTACGACTAAAAGCTCTATTAAAGTGAATACTCTTTTGCTTTTGATATTCATCTCAATACGCCTCTCAAATTGCGTACAATTATTATGAACACTCAACAGGAAATCGTTAAGACAACAATCTCCTCTTTTATTTTTTCCTTTTCATACACGATAAAACCTATTACGTCTGTCCGCAGGACTTTCGTATAACCAATTCGCCCGAACATTCGACAATTATCCGCTGAGGCTTTTTTCCTTCGATAATATCTATGAGCATTTTTACAGCAATTTCGGTCATTTGTTTTATGGGCTGGCGTATTGTCGTTAAAGGAATACGATGAAATGATTCGAACGGGATATCATCGCCATGGCCAACAATCGCTATATCATCGGGAACACGCAAAGAAAATTGCTCTATAGCTTTTATAGCACCGATGGCCATTAAATCATTGGCACAATAGACAGCTGTCGGCTTATCATCCATCTCCAAAAGACATTTCATCGCCCTATACGCATCCTCTATATTGAAATGACCTTCGACAATATATTTTTCTTTTATATCCAGTCCCGCTAATCTCATCGCTTGTTCATATCCAGCCTTTCTTCCCAATCCGTTAACAGAACCTAAGCTTCCACATATATGTGCGATTTTTTTGTGTCCCAATGAAATTAAATGCTCGGTCGCTAACCTTGCTTGCGAAACATTATCATCAAGAACAGCTGGATATTTATCCGTATATTTTGTGCCAATAAATACAAAAGGCATGCCTTTACCGCTGAGCCAATTGTAAAGCTCTTGTAATTTGTCTGTCATGCGAGGACTTATAATAAAGCCGTCAATTTGATGCTCATAGAGTCTGATTATCTCCTCTCGTTCATCTTGCCAATCGCACGGAACGGAAAAGAATGTATGATAATCATATTCTCTAGCTGCCTGTTCAAGCTCTATTGCAACTTTTGTCCAATATTGATATACAAGAGAAGGCAGCTTAACCCCTATCATATTAGTTTTATGCCGAACAAGGCTTCTAGCTATTCGATTCGGCTTATAATCAAGCTCTTTAACTATTTTCATCACTCGATTTCGAGTTTCTGATGCGATTCCCTTTTTTTGCCATTTGTTGTGCACAACATCGGAAACCGTCGCATAAGAGACACCCGCTTTTTCGGCAATCTGCTTGAGGGTTATCATCGGCAAATCCTTAAAATTTAGCTTCCCTATACGTATAAGATATCAAAATTCTGGAACGAAATCAAGATTAAACTTTCTTTTTTGTCATCACAAAAACAAAAAAACATTTGCATTTTTGGCAAATTCATAACATAATATGATGAGTAAAATTAAAGTTAATGAGTTATACTTTTAATTGGAAGGAGAGATTATTATGAAAATGAGAAACTCCGTATTTTTCTGTTCACTGTTGCTTGTTATTACGATAGGCGTTAATTATGCACAAGCAGAAACTGTCGAACTTGTCGTAAACGGAAATTTCGGTTCCTTAAGCCTCAGCCCATGGACACAAATCGATCCTGCATCTCCACAAGAATGGGGCGTAACAAGTGGAGGAAATGTAGGAGCCGAAAGCATTCATGCAGCTGATTACAGTTCTTTCGCAACTCCTTGGACAAATGGACCTAATCCGTCAACAACAACAATATCTCAGAAAATAGACTTAACACCTTATATAGGCTCAATTCAAGGAAATACGCTTCATATAAGTGCAGACATGATTTATTCGTCAGATGGAATTGAAGCAAATGTTAAATATTATGACAGCGCGGATAATGAGCTGTCTTCGGTATTTCTTGCTTCAAAAAGGGCATATTCCGGCGGCGGATATAATTATCAACTCAATATGGACTTGACGATTCCCTCCGGCGCTACGAGCATTGAAATTCTCTTTACCGGTCATTTATATGACGGGTCATACATCGACGCAGGGTTTGACAACGTTTCTTTAACAGCTCAGACTGTTCCGGAACCAATTGCTTTGAGTTTTCTTATCGCAGGCTTTGCAATGATAAGACGCTATAGGCGTTAATCGTTTATAACAGAACATCTTAAACAATAAGCCCTTTTCTCGGTTCATACTGTTGAAAAGGGCATTTTCATTCAACGGGATTTGGGATTGCATCTTCAATAACAATGAAACTCATCATTCAATTTGACTAATCAACGATTATAAGATATAATCCTGATAATTGATTTTTCTGTGGGCATCGGATTGCCAACATCATTTAGACTTTTATTTTTGTTTCCGGAGAACAACATAAAAAATGATAAATATACTTTTAGCTCAGCAAAACAGCGAGATAATCAAAACCGTTAACAATACAATTACTCTTACAGGCTGGCATAAATCAGCTTATTATGTATTTTTCATAATATATGTCATCACACTTATATTGTTAGCAATCTACGGCCTACACAGATACATTCTTGTATATCTATATTACAAATATCGTAATAATCGCCCTAAAATTACCGAACATTTCAAAGAGCTTCCGAAAGTCTGCGTTCAGCTACCTATGTACAACGAGCGATACGTCGCACGCAGAATTATCGATTATGCCTGCAACATAAATTATCCAAAAGACAAACTTGTCATTCAGGTACTCGATGACAGCACAGACGAAACATGTGAAATAGCACGTCAAGCTGTCGAAGAATACAAGAAAAAAGGCTTTGATATTCAATATATTCATCGCGATAACAGAGAAGGATTTAAGGCGGGTGCACTCGAAAACGGACTAAAACATACCGATGCGGAATTTATTGCAATATTTGATGCCGATTTTCTGCCACCTAAGGACATAATAAAGGATACGATACATTATTTCACGAATCCGAAAATCGGAATGGTGCAAATGCGCTGGGAACATTTAAATCGCAATCACTCTCTCTTGACTAAATCGCAGGCGATTTTGCTTGACGGACATTTTATGATAGAGCATACCGCGAGAAATCGCTCGGGGCGATTTATGAGTTTCAACGGAACAGCTGGAATTTGGCGAAGGCAATGTATCGAGCAGGCAGGAGGATGGCATCATGACACTCTCACGGAAGATTTGGACTTATCATATCGCGCACAAATGAAAGGCTGGAAATTCGTATTTTTGCCCGAAATCATCTCTCCCGCTGAGCTTCCTCCTGAAATTAACGCTTTCAAGCAGCAGCAGCATCGATGGACAAAAGGCGGAGCACAAACAGCGAAAAAACTTCTTCCGATGATTCTTAAAAGCAATTTACACTGGAAAATAAAACTCGAAGCTTTCTTTCACTTGACAAGCTGCACCGTATATATATATATTGTTGCGCTAAGCTTGATGTTGTTTCCCGCTTTATATCTCAGGTTGACCGTTTTCCCGAATAACCCTATAAGCAGATTCATGTTTGACATCTCGCTGTTCCTGCTGGCAACTTGCTCGGCGAGTGCATTTTATCTCTGTTCTCAACGAGAGATTTTTCATCAATGGCGAGATAAAGTGAAATATCTTCCTTTTTTGATGGCATTGGGAATAGGAATTTCACTTAGCAATACGGTAGCGGCACTCGAAGGATTTTTCGGAAAATGTGGCGAATTTGTGCGAACACCTAAATTCGGTGTTGAAGCTGACGCTAATGAAGATTGGAAGCGTAAAGCTAAATCATTCAAATTCAGAAAAAGCTTTTTACCTTTCGTCGAGATGCTATTCGGATTTTATATGATTGGATGTATTCTTATGTGCCTCTATTACGGAACAGCTCCCATGTCCGTTCCGTTTCTCGTATTGTTTGCATGCGGATATTTTTATGTAAGTTTTTCAAGCTTAGCGATGCAATGGCAAAAGACAAACATGCCTCAAAAGCATCCAAGCCAACAACTCGAATTCGCTACCAATTCTGCTCTTGAGCCTCTTGCGCTATCCGAAGCTTCAGTTGATGTTGAATCAGCTCATCTCTCTTCTCTATCCGCTGCTGAAGCTCCTTTCTCAGCTGACTTATCCGCTTCTCAAGATTCGAAAGCTTTCGTTCGCGAATCCATTGTCGAACCTCGAACTGCTGAGAAAGAATCTCGGTAAGCTCTTGCTTAATACGTTCTTTCTCTGCAGGCTCTTTAGCTCGATGATATTCCCGTGCGAGTTTGTCCGCTTGATTGCGGAGATAACTATCTTCGACAAGTTTTCGTGCAAGCTCAGGGTCATATTTATAGGTTTCCGCAAGTTTTGTAATCTTAGGCCAATATTTCCATAACTTTCTTCGCAAAATTCGTCTGCCTTCTCTTCCGTTTTGGCTGGCTTGCTCTAACATTTCTTGCCATTCGGGATAATATTCAGCTAATAATTGAAAGACTTCTCTTATTTCAGGCGAATTATATTCAGCGTTTGTTGACTGAAAACGCCCTCTTCCGGGGCCTCGTCCATGTCCTTCCGGGCCATGACGCCTGCCTTTCGGTTTGAGATGCTTATCGGGATTTGGATTAGCTGACTCAGACGGACTAGGCGGCGGAAGCAAATCGGGACCGGGAAATATCGCTCCCGGGCCTCCAACAATCGGGTTATGAGGAGCAGGCGGGCGATGAAAATTAACTTTGACAAGCCAAACACATAATCCGAAATTCAATATGCAAAAAATTAAAAGGACAACAAGTAATACATTTACGGAACGATTTTTTTCAGCCATTATTAATCTCCCGAGTTAATTCGTTTAAATCTTCATTTAGATTATCGAGAATGTCATGACCGTCTGACATTTTATCAGCTGAGAGCTTAACCGTATTATTAAATTCATCATACAGCATATCGATTTGTTCGTCTATATCAGGCTGAGAAACATTATAAGCTACCGCTTTATTATTTTTTGTAATATATTTCGTCACGGAAGACGAAATATTAAGCTCAGCAAAAGCAAACCAGAAAAGCCCCAAAACGATACATGCCGCTACCGCTGTTTTGGCAGCAATTACGCTCCAACGATAAATGAATGACATGTATGTCATTCGTCTTGTTACATGTGCCACAAATTCTTCCGTTAGCATCGGATGCGAGAACTCATCCAATATTTTAATATCTTTCTCTAACTGTTCTCTAATATTATTGTCAGATTCCCTCATTTTTGATTTCCTTTCCCACTTTGACTTAAAATTTCCTTTAATGTCATATAGCTTTCCTTCCGGAGACTCTTATAAATTTTTGATTTCCATGTTTTTTAACATTGATTTCAGTTTCTCCAATCCTCTATGTGCTCTGGCTAATGATGTTCCGATTGGAGTACCGTTAATTTCCGAGATTTCCTCAAACGATAAGCCTGAAAAATATCTCATCAGTAACACTTCTTTTTGGCTTGCAGGAAGTTTGTCGAGCGCATCCTGAAGCTTATCGTACAATTCGCGATTACTTAAAGCTGATGCAGGGTCAATATCTTTAGAAGCTACATTTTTGCTAAATACCGATTGCGTATCATCTATTTCGCTTTCCAACTTTATCCTATGCTTTCGCCAATAATCAATCAAGAGATTATGCGCAATTCTAAACAGCCAAAGATGAAATTTTTCTTGTTCATTATAACGTTTTAAACCCTTTACGACCCTCATAAATACATCTTGAACAAGATCTTCCGCATCATCTAATTTTCCGGTATTACGATAAAAATATCCCAGCAAAGACGAGCCAAACCGCTCAATAAGCTCTTTGTAAGCTTCTTGAGACCCATTGCGGGCTAAAAGCACTATATCCTGTATTCGCTGTTGTTCCATTAGCTCATTCTATATTATTAAACGATTTGCAGGAAAATTTATTGCGTTCAATTTATTGTTATTACCTATTTGGCAACAAGCACTGATTAACAAATTAAAGCTGTACTGATAATTGCATCAGGTATCAAAAGAAGCTAAAACCGACTTATAAAGAGTAACCGTTTTTTCTATATTCTGCGTAAGAGAAAGTTCGTTCTTGGCAAAATCGCCAGCAGCTTGCGACATTGCAGGCCAATCGATTTTTTCATCGAGCCAATCGGATAAAATCTGCACAAGGGCATCGACATTGCCAGCGGAAAACAATTTGCCCGTTTGATTGTCGATAACTAAATCCATCGCTGTATCGTCTGTTGCAATTATAGGACAGCTATGCGCTAATGCCTGATATGGGCCACAATGAAGAGAATAAAACGGTCCGGGCTGAATATAAAAATCCGCTTCTGCGAGCAATTTATGCCAATTGGCAAGCTGATCAATTATCAAAACCGACTCTCGCAATTCATTATTGGCTACCCATTTGCGATAATATGATTCGAGAGGACCCGAACCTAATATTACCGTAAAAATCTCTTTTCCGTTTTTGTTTAATCGAGATAAAGCTTGTAAGAGAATATCAAATCCGCTATGTCTGTCGAATCGTCCGAGTGTTACAAGCGAATGAGACAATTTGGACTGATTCTCTCTGGGATAATAAAAACAGCCCGGACGAATAAGATGAATTTTGTCTCTGAACTTTCCGTAAAATTCAGTGAGAGTATCGACAATTGGCTGAGATATCCCGATAAGTGCTTTACATAAATGTGTATCAACATGTAAATGACATTCTTCCTGAAGCAATCCCGTAAACGAAACGATATAGGGTATATTAAGCCTTTTGGCAATATCGCCAGCTAATCTTCCGGCTCGGCCGGAAAAACTATGAATCAAATTTATCTTCGAATTGCCAAGCTCATTGCAAAGATTTTCTATCTGCTTGTTATATCGCCAAGGCAAAATAGGCGTATTAAAATGTAAAACGCGAACAGCGTTCAATAAAGGTGAAATATCGTTTTGCGTATCACAGCCAATTAGAGTTATATTTATAGGTACGCCTATCAATCCGAGAAGAGTTTTGGCAAAAATGTCCCCAAAACGATTAAGATAATCCCCGTCAACTATAATTACGATATTTATCGGCAGCTCATCTGTTATTTTATCGTCTGACATGATTTTTATACCCAGCAAGCACAGCTTTAGCTGCACGCATAGCTGTCTTCGATAATAACAAAGCTCTCTCCCGCAATTGACATCGCTTTGAAATTCAAAGACAATATACTTGAGTTTCAGCTAAAATGCAAGATTAGCTCGCAGAAATTACAAGCTTTCCCGTTATCTACTTATTTTAATCCGTTAAATGTCCATTATTTTTGTTGCAAATTTTCAAGTTGAAACCTGTTCTATGTCAGGCAGGTCAATAAAACTTCTAATACGATTTACGAGTTTATCAAAAGAATACGTTATGGAAAGATCAACAGGAACAAAACAGCCTTGATAATGATCGCTGGCAAGAATTATCTCTCGCTTGTCAATACAAGCGAATCCGTCGGGCTGGCTTTGATGGCCTACAAGAAAATAATCAACATCAAGCATATCTGCAAGCCTATCGAGATATTCCGGGCTATGTGCTCTGCCCCAGACAAATTCGTAAACACTTCCACCGGGAACAAGATCATCATGAACCCAATCGCGTTCGAAAACAGAAAAATCTATCTCGTCAATCGCCGATTCGGAAGGCAGAGAATGACTCATCCAAATACGATTATGTGTTCTTGCCGCTAACGGAATCGTCAAAAGAAACCTCTTTATAGATTCGATTATTGCATTCGCACTATTTCCAAAATTGTCGAATATCCATTTATTGAAATTTTCAATGCTGGCTTGGCCGTTTTTAGTTATCTCTCGTGATGTTATCTGAGCTAAATCATGATTTCCGAGTAAAAAATGTACTTGCTCGGGATATTCTATTTTCCATTGAGCTGCTTCTATTAATAGCTGACACGAGCTGTCGTCCCGCTCAGCATAAAATCCGTTACTCGTATGAATAAGTTCATGAATTATGACATGCCTATGAAGAGAATGTTCAAGATTTGCAAACCATTGTAGCTTCCGAAAATTGTGAAGACAGCCATGAAAGTCTCCCGTCATTACAACCTGACCGTAATTCGGCAAAAGAATGATATGCCCTTCTCTTAACGGGTCATCTTGATTTAAAGACGCTGCCTGTTGAAATATTTCGATGATTTTTTCCGGTTCGGGATAATTCATAAGATAATTCAAAACTTTACAGCTATTCGCTGTTAAAATTTATTACAAAATTGTATCGATGAATTTATCGAAATCATCACTGTCGTCAGCTACGACATTTATGCCAGCTATTGTTTCTTCCGATTTATCATCTTTTGCTTTGGATTCTTTGCGAGTTTCCGGATGTTTTTGTTTGTAATATAAATCAATGCTTTGTTTTTTTTGATTTTTTT
>CAZKNI010000252.1:0-3425 GCA_964554055.1 uncultured Phycisphaerae bacterium
CTCGCTTCGCGAAATTTCGTGATGACAGGCACGGGCACAGCCCGATTTTGCGCTTTCGCGTTGAGGCATGATGCAATGAGTAACTTTATTGGAGCGCGTAACGCTGCGATGTGAATCAATCATCAATCTCTTCAACTCGTCATTGCGAGGAACGAAGTGACGAAGCAATCTCAAATCCGCAATCCGCAATTCTTCTCTCGTCATTGCGCAGCTGCGAAAATCACTTGTTTGATGCGATTATTGAGAATAGGCTTGTGGCTGACGAGGCATTCGTCAGCCACAAGCCTATCAGCTCTTGAATTCTCCCGCGCAAATATGACAGCTTTTTGTGTCTTTCGAAAACGATAATCTATTCGCGGGCTAATGCCTGTTTTTGCTCGCGACGAAAGATGCTGCGACGGCGAAAATCATTCCCAGCGCCCCTTGCAGGGTTCTCGCGCTGCGCTCGTCAAGCCGTAAAACTTCAAATATTAAGCGCTTGCCCCAAAATGCAGCGTTTTTTCGGTTTTTAGGGTCTGACTCGCTAGCAATGACGAATGTAACTCGTTCTTGCTCGCTGCGAATCTATCATTGCTTCTATTTCCTTATAAGAAATTGTTTCGGAAAAGGGAATTTGACGCGTTGCGTTCAAAACACATTGCGAAAACGGACTTAAATTTGCCAAATCGCAAGAAATATCAGCAAAATCAACCTTTTGGCTGACAAAATAGGCAATAAGTTTGTCAGCTAATTTCGGTAAATAATTTTTGTCATAAATACTCGAACATAAAGCTTAATGTTGCTAATGTTGACCGGTTGAATTTAAGAAAATCTATTTTTTATCCTGCTGTTGTAATTAGATTGTCGCGATGGATTATTTCTTCCGGTGCGGATTCTCCTAATTGCTTGCGGACAAAATCCGTTCGTTTGCCTTTTATAAGAGCAATTTGTTCGCTGGAATAATTCGTAACTCCGCGAGCTAATTCTTCACCTGCTGAATTTGTTATTAGAACAACTTGTCCCTTGTCAAATTTACCCTTAACTTCAATGACGCCTCCCGGTAGCAAACTTTTTCCTCCTGCGATTATTGCACGTGCTGCACCGTTATCGATAATAATCGTTCCTTCAGCACGTGCCGCTGATGCAATCCATCGTCGTTTTCCTGCAAGCTTTTTTTCGCCTCTTCCGAAAACCGTGCCGATTTTTTCCCCCTTTATTAACAAATCGATGATGACATTTTTTCTTTTTCCCGATGCGATAATTGTATCTATCCCGGATTGTGTCGCAAGTTTAATAGCTTGCAATTTGGATTGCATCCCTCCTACTCCGAGAGTACTTTTTTCCGATTTTAGTAAAGATTCCGTTTGTTTGTCGATATGCTTAACAAAGTCAATGAGGTTGCCTTGTTTGTCCAGTAGCCCTTCGACAGCAGTCAGCATTATTAGCAAATCAGCATGAAACAAATTTGCAACAAGTGTAGCTATCAAATCGTTATCGCCAAACCGAATTTCATCGACAGCTACCGTGTCATTTTCGTTTATTACCGGAACGGATGAGAGTTTATGCAAAGCTGATATTGTTCTTTCGATGTTGAGATATCGCCTACGGTCTTCAAAATCCGCACGGGTGACTAAAATCTGTCCAGCGTGCAGGTTATGTTTGGCAAATGCTCGTTCGAATAGCTGAATCAATGCTCCTTGTCCGACAGCTGCTGATGCTTGAAGATACGAGAGTTCCTTAGGTCGCGATTTTATCTGTAAAATGCCCATGCCCGCACCGATAGCTCCACTTGATACGATTACGATATTCTTTCCCGCTTCAATCAGTTTATATGCTTGATTAGCTATCGAGCGAATCAAATTGATATCCAGATGCCCATTTTCGTCTGTGAGTACCTGCGTTCCTATTTTGATAACAATTTTTCGGGCTGATTTTACGATTTTTTCTCTTATTTTACTGCTTGGCATAATAAATTTTGTTTTATTACTCTTTGTCCCATATTTTCGATTAAATTTTTGTCTTAGCTTGTCAATTTTGGTGTCGCAATATTTCTTTCCGTTTCGTCGTATTCCATTCCCAAAATATCACATATTTTCGCAACGGTTTTCTTCGTTGCGCCCTGATTTTCCCGTACAACTTTTCGAGCATTTTCGCCCATTGTTTGAGCTTTTGTTGCGTCAGCTAATATTTCGCTTATCACACCGGCAAGCCTTTCGGGTTTGTCGATAATTTCAATAGCATTCGCTTCTCGCAGTTTTTCGACAGCATCTTTAAAATTATCATAATGCTGACCGATAACGATAGGCTTTGCTAATGCTGCAACTTCCATTACGTCCGAGCCGCCCATTTCGACAAGAGTTCTTCCAACAAAGACAACTCGGGCGAGAGCGTAAAATTTTCTCAATTCTCCCATTGTATCGCCCAATACGATAGCGGTTTTGCCGGAGATTATACCCGAAGGGCCTTGTGTTCCGTCGGGATATTGGCTTCGCCTGACAGGATAAAATCCTCGTGAAGAGATTATATTTGCAACATGGTCGAAGCGTTCAGGCTTACGGGGAATAATTGCTAATTGAAGATTGCTAAATCGAGAGCGAAGCTGCTGATATGCGCGTAAAATCGCTTCTTCTTCAAGGTCATCGCCGGTGCTTCCCGCTACGATTAAAGGATATTGCATATTTATTCCGAGAGCTTTAGCGAGTCTGTCTTGATTGACAATGCTTTCAGCGGATGAAGCGCCGTCCCATTTAAGCGAACCGGTAATTATTATTTTGTCGGGTTCTACGCCGAGAGACTCAAATCGCTGACGATATGTATTGTCCTGCACCATAACGCAGTCAAGCTGATTGAATATTCTATTTATAAGTCCGCTTACGATTTTATATCTTTCCAAACTTTTCTCAGTTATTCTCCCGTTAATCAAAATTACAGGAATATTTCGCTTTTTTGCTTGTAACACAAGATTAGGCCAAACTTCAAGTTCAGCTAATATGATTAGCTGAGGGTTGAGTCGTTTCAGTGCCTTTGCGATGGATAAGGAAAAGTCAAACGGAAAAAAGAAGACATTGTCTTCGCCGTATAAGCTGACGGCACGGTCGTATCCGGTGTCGGTTGTTGTGCTTACGAAAATTTCATGAAACGGTAGCTGTTGCATAAGTTTTTTGATTAGCGACCTGACAGCGTTAACTTCGCCGACGCTAACAGCGTGAATCCATATCGCAGGTCGCTGTCCGTAGCGTTTGGGGATAAATCCCATCCTATTATGCCAGCCACGAAGATATCGTTTTGATGTTATCATTCTGTACACAACAATAGGCAGAAAAAGTATTCCAGCGATGATATATCCGATATTAACAATCCATTGTAATATTAATCTCATCAGCTAATATCCTCATTTGGAATTCGAATAGATATAGATAATCGACAATAATACAATGATATTTGGT
>CAZKNI010000253.1:0-4434 GCA_964554055.1 uncultured Phycisphaerae bacterium
TTCCCTATAAAATTCAATCGTCTCAAATGCATATTTTCGCAAAGCTATCTCGAGTTTACTCACATGTTCCCAATTAGCCAAATCAAATTCGCCGCCCATTTCGACAATCATCTGGATAAGACCATATTCAAAAGGCACAAATTTCCGGTGCGCCATCACATAGAAATTGTCATCAATAATCTGTTTGATTTTGTATTCGCCCGATTCCCAAGCACGACGCAAAACCGGAACAAGCGAATCATGAAACTCTCTACCCGGGTGAAAATATTGCAATTCTTCCCGAAATTCAATATCCGCTTGCGTCAAATCAACGGGCTCGTCTAAAAATGCCTTATAACGCTCATAATTCACTCCTGCAACAATTACTGCAATTCCCCCGTCGTTCCAATGCTTAAATTCCGGACGAGTCCAACCGCTCCATCCGCTTATTTTCTCACCCTGTTCCGGAAGAGCGCTTACATGTTGAACTTCTGCTCCTGCCCGTTCCGCAAGAGAAGCATCTCCTGTTGCATCAATAAGTACTTTGGAGCGAACAGCTAATCTTCCGCTCTTTGTCTCTACAAATATTCCTTTAACAGTACCGCCTTCCATAACAGGATTACTCGCATAAACCGAGAGCATAAGCTCGACATCTAATTCTTCACACATTTGTAACGCCAAATATGATATCGTGTTGCTGTAGCTGGGATACTCAAATATTGCAGAAATTCCATCTTGACTTTCGGACTCCAACACATATAACCCGTCGAGGAGTTTTTCGCTAAGCCTCAAAACAAATTCTCTACATACACCGGGATAATTTATTACATGATGGGTTTTCGCCCCACCGGGTCCCAACGAACTAAGAATAAATCCGCCAGGCCCCATATTCCCCCCCAATTGCCCAAAACGGTCTATAAGAATTACTCTAGCGCCATGCTTAGCAGCTCCTAATGCAGCAAACAAACCCGACACACCTGCGCCAACAACCGCTACATCTACATCTCGAACAACCGGGATTTCCGCTACATGTTCCTGTATGACACTCATTACACACTTTCCTTATCAAACTTAGAGAATTGCTCCCTGCGATATCAATTCTTTCCTAAGCAACTTAACATCTATCTCTTTCGGACTAATATTTTTCTCAGACGACATAGCGGCAGCTACGCCCGCTGCATGTCCCATTCCCATCGCGGTTACACCCACTCTGCTCGACGCCAATGCCTCTTTTGTTGCAGAATGTGCCCTACCTGCAATCAAAAGATTCCTAATATTTACGGGCAACAATGTACGATACGGAATATCATACGCTGGCATCACATATTGAAAATGATGCCCAACCTTATCTGCAGGGTGATAATCCAAATTCCATGCACCCTTGACAACAGCATCAGGAAACTTACTGCTTTGCAATATATCCTCTTTACTCAAAACATATTCACCTCTAATCCTTCTCGACTCTCTTATTCCAAGAGCAGGGCCACTTGATAGGAAATGAGCTTTGCGAAACTCATCTAAATTCGATTTTAGCAATTCGAACATCTTCCACGCTTGTGCCCTGCTATGCATTTCCAAATATGAAAGTTGCTCTACTGACAACGTATCTAATTTTTGCCGAATACAGTTAAATCTCACAATATTCGGGGCAGGCCAGCTTAGATACGGGCCACCAAAAAGAGCTAACTCACCGGCATCATAAGCTTGCTTAAAAACTTTATAGCATTTGTCCTGGAGCTCCTGCTTATCAGCGAGAATATTAACATTGCTAATATAAAAAGTAAGAGTAGCGGGCTGAAGATTATCCGCCATTTCAAACGGAACGCCCGACCAAGCAGCTATGCTACCGTCGCCCGTGCAATCTACAACTACTTTCGGACGTACTGCTTTAAGTGTTTCCCTATCGGAAATTAACACATATTTTATTTGTGAATTTTCGACTATTACGTCAACAATCTGCGTATGATAAAGCGTTTTGACTTTAGACTCAATCAGCAGCTTATCTGCAACACGTTTGAATTTTTCCATATCCCATGCATAGGGTAAACGGGTATGAACTTTTCTAATCTGTTCCATATCCGTTATAGGTTCAAACAGCTTGTCATCTTTTCTTTTCAATATTTCAGCAGGAGGAACAACGCTATCATCTTTTAAGCCTCGCTCAACCTGAATCCCCGCTTCTGCGAGCAATTCCAATACAATACCGCCAACAGCGAGTTTACCTGTTGTCATATCCGCCAAGCCACAACAGCCGTTAACAGAGGCAACCGTTGTATTTCCGCCAGCAAAAGGCCAACGCTCAATAGCCAACGTATTTGCTCCCATACGACCGGAAGCAATAGCTGCTGTTATACCTGCACAACCAATTCCGCAAATCATAACATCAGGATGATATTCAACTTGTATAGCTCGCGAATATTTGAGTATTTGCTTATTAGCCATCCGTATTCCTTATATCAATCATAATCTAAAAGAATAAAGCTTTGCATTCTTAAGCCTAAATTTCAAATGAACTTTTCTGCCAACAAGTTTCTTAAGCTTCACTCTATCTGTCCAAATTACAACCCCATCGGTCACATTCGTTACAATAGGCTTACTCGTAAGCAAAGTTTTACCTGTCCCGTCGACAAGCTCAACCGTTATAGCACCTGTTTCAGCGTCAGCTGTTATATACAACTCGGAACCCAAAATTAAGGATTTTGTAATAATTGTTCCCTCTTTACCCACATCTTCAACTTCATAACCGGCAAAGCCATCCAGACGTAAAGTCGCTAAACACAAAAATCCGTCGCGCCAATCAAAGTGTCCCCCATTGCATCCGCCATAATAAATACGAATCATATTATCCTTTAAAATTGGCTTACTTGCGAAAATTGTACCCCAATCATAATCACCTTTTGTCTCGGAATTCGGTATCAACGGTGTACCTTCATCTATACGATACCAGTGAACCGTATCGGGACTCCACGCCAGCTCTGTCCAAACACGATCCGCTCGTTCATCAAAAACAGCAGGAAAACCCAAATATATCCCTGCATATCTGAACACCGGCAACGAATAAATATCAAAAAGATGTTTGCCGCGAAAGACTTCAACCGCTTTTGTCCAATGAACGAAATCGGGGCTTTCAGTCCTACCTACAACCCTACGATTATCATTCCAAAGTCTTGTAAAACCAACATATTTACCTAACTCCGAAACCCATATCGTATTATTGTGAGTATCACCGGCAGCAGATATTTCGGGACAAGCGATATATTGACCCCAATGAAGTCCGTCTGATGAAAATCTAACTGACATAATTTCGCCCTTAAAAAACATCTTATATCTTCGTGCAGGGTCACGCTCTAATACATCTTTCATTACGCCTACGCCGTGAACATGCTCGGACAAAATATTGCTGAGTTTGCCCTTCCATTTCACAATATCCAACATAGGCTTTATCCAACGTAAGCCATCTTTTGAAAATGCATAACACAGACCGTCTTTCCTCCCCCTGCAAATTGATTTCATATAAGTGCCGGGCTTTCGCTTGTTCGGAGGAACAGACGCATAAGCTGAATCATAAATAAACAAGCCATACCATATTTTATAGAGCTTTTCCTGTTCATCATATATTACATTCGGATACATATTATTAAACATCACTTCCCAAGGATATTCTTGGCCGAATAGCGGATTTCCTTTGTATTTCTCTACTTTTCCGACACACAGTTTAACTTTGTCTGTCTTTTCAATAACCCGTTTATCGAGTAACAAATACAATCCTTGATTAGGAGATTCACCAAAACGCCAATAACCGAAAGGCTTATCTGACAAAACCTGCTTTTTATATTCCTTTTTCAATTTTCCAATTCCAATAAGATAATGTTCTTTAATGCGCGATACGCTGAGCACATCCGTATAGATGGCAACTTCATCAAGCGTCGCATCAATATACTGTTTGAATGTTCCCCTATCATCACTCGCACCTATCACCAAATCATACTGAAACTTTGCAAATTGTCTCGAGGTCGAACCTTGATTAACGAGAGGAGTTTCTCTGCCATCCAAATACAAAACAACTTTTCCGCTTGACGCACTCGAGACAACCCAAACAATATGATGAAAACGACCGTCAACCAAAATGCCTCTATTCACTTTTGTTGCTGTGCTCAACAACAATTTGCCGTCTTCCGAGCGCACCAGTAACCCTAGCCCGCCATTTTTGTTGATTTCAATCTGAAAGCAAGTTTTGTGAAGCCCTTTATTTATCGTACCCATTACACACTTGCCTTTGTTGGGCTTGTCCGACTTATACCAAAATTCAACGCTAAAACGTTCTAATGACATTCCAAAATTTTGTATCTTCGTATTATTAACCGGTATCCTCACACATTGATTAACGCCGTCAAACTTTACTGATGAATTTGCATCTCCGACGATAGCTCCTTCAACCCGTCCCAACAGCGGACT
>CAZKNI010000254.1:0-4688 GCA_964554055.1 uncultured Phycisphaerae bacterium
AACGGGAAATGGGGGCTTTTGTTTGTCTTTCTTTCTCTTTTAATATTTCTTAATCGCTGGGTTGCTTTCTGGGTAATGAGTGGCGTATTACTCAGCATTCTCGGTTCGCTTATTGTTCTAAAGCATTTAGGGCTTACTTTAAATTTAGTCAGTATGTTTGGCTTAATCGTAGCGTTAGGCCTTTTGGTTGATGATGCTATTGTTATAGGTGAAAGCATATTTCGGCGTACCGAATCGGGTGAATCTCCGAAATTAGCTGCCCTCAACGGGACACAAGAAGTTGCTGTTCCCGTTGTAATCGCTGTTCTCACGACAATTTGTGCCTTTGTTCCTCTTACGATGATAAAAGGCAGAATCGGGGACTTTATACGGATTTTGCCTATTGTTGCAAGTGCAGCTTTGCTTATAAGCTTGTTCGAATCGCTCTTGCTTTTGCCTTCTCACCTTGCTGAGTATATCCCTGCTAAATTCAAATCACATAAAAGCGGGAAAAATGATAATAATGATGTAAAAGATGATTTATCGAACGGTCAAACGTCAACTGCAATTATTAACATTTACGAAAAACTGCTAAAACCTTATAGCTATTTTTTGCAAATAGTAATGCGGCATCGTTACGCTACATTTGCAATTGCTTTTTCTATATTGTTGATATCCATAGGACTTGTTGCAGGCAGACGTATAGAAGTTATAAGTTTTCCGAAAATGGACAGCGATTTTTTTGTTGCGTATTTGAAAATGCCGGTAGGAACACCCGCAAAGCAAACGGAGGCTGTCTTAACAAAGATAGAGAATATCGTTAAGCAATTACCCGATGTAAGGCAATATTATACGCTCATTGGCGGGCAAATCAGTATGGAAACTCCCGAACTTAAATCGACTCAGCCCTATGTCGGACAGATTCTTGTTGAGCTTATCCCGATGGAGAAACGCTCACGAACGAGCGAAGAAATTCTCAACGCATTGCGGAAAAAGACAGCTAATATCGCGGGTATCGATTCCCTTGAATTCGAAACAATGGGCGGGCCAGCAGCTGGCGCTGATATTGCTATTGAAATAAAAGGAGACAAACTCTCCGATATTCTTCCTGCCGTCGAGGATGTTAAAGGAAGGCTGGCTAAACTTGCCGGAGTGTACGATATAAGAGACGATTTTGAAGCGGGTCAGCGTGAGATAAAGGTCAAACTTTTGCCTTCCGCACGTGCAATCGGATTAACGACAGAAATGGTTTCAAAGCAAATTCGCTCTGCCTTTTACGGTATTACAGCAAGAACAATTCAGCGTGGAAGGAAATCTGTTGATATTGTTGTGAGATATGATATTGCAAATCGCAATAAATTGAGTGATATAGAAAAACTTTGGATAAGCACTCCTTTCGGAAGACGAGTTCCGTTAACGGAATTAGCTAAGTTGTACGAGGGGATAGGCTATGCCGCTATAAGACACACGGACGGCCAACGTGCCGTTACAATTTATGCCTCCGTTGACCCTGCTCGAGGAAATCCCGATGAAATTATGGATTTGTTTGAATCTCAATACTCACAAATTGAACGAACACATCCGGGCGTTTCGCTCTCTTCAACGGGCAGCAGAAGAGAAAACGCTCGTGCTATGGATTCGATTTGGTCGGGATTCGTTATTGCAGTCGTTTTAATTTATGTATTACTCGCCTGTTTATTCCGTAGCTACATTCAGCCGTTGATTGTTATGATAAGCATTCCGATGGCGTTTATCGGCGTTGTTATTGGGCATCTCATTATGGGCTATTCTATAACATTGCTTTCGCAGATAGGCTATGTTGCTCTTGCCGGCATAGCTGTAAATGACGCTTTAATTCTTGTCGATTATGCCAATAGGAAAATGCGTGCCGGTGATAATCGTTTCGACGCATTATATCAAGCAGGAATTCGCCGTCTTAGGCCGATTTTATTGACATCACTTACGACGATATTAGGACTTGCTCCTTTGATGGCTGAGCGTTCTTTCCAAGCGCGTTTTCTTATTCCGATGGCAATCAGTATCACATTTGGTCTTGCTATTGCCACGTTGTTAAATCTTTTACTCGTGCCAGCTTTGTATTTAATTTTTGAGGACATTCGTTCAATATTTCGCAAAACTGCTTGCGATAACGAGTCTCATTTTGTCTAATTCGCTTTTTATATAAACTGTGATAGGCTGTTATGCTATTTGAAATTTTTGAGTTAACATACGGAAAATGATTTTTCGCCATTGCACCTTTTTTATCGTTAATAAAAATCAATTAGCTCCAACTATTTTGCATTCACACATTCATTTCAAAAAACGCTGCTCTTTTGCGGACGCAGCTCGTTACAGCGAGCAAGTCTTTGAGCGAAGAAATTTCGTTTTCTTACATTGTCGAAAAGCGATTTTATTTACATTTTGATTTTCGGAAAAGCAAGTTGCATTATCGCAATTTCTTTTTGTTCGCTGCCAAATCAGCGATTATATTTCACATTCACACATTTATGAACACGCTGCTCCTGGCGGCTTCGCTCGCAATGACATTGTTCAGAAGCGCAGGCACAAGCCTGTTTTAATTACTCGACCCAGGACCTATCGCCAGGCTTACCCATATACGGATCGTACCATTTGATATTTTTCAATTCGTCGGGTAAGACTTGCTGCTCTCTATATTTCTCGATAAGCTTGTCAAGTTCTTGCAAATGCCGTTCCTCTTCAACAGCAAGTTGACCTAATATCCATTGAAATTCGGGCTCCTTGAAACGCGACAAGCCAACGTCGTAATGCTTCTTCGTCTGCTGATCCATCTGACGATGTCGGACAAGCAAATCTATAATCGAAAGCTCCTCTTCCGGACGAGCAGCTACTTTATATTGAATCTGCGGGTCTCCGCCAAGCGTTCGTATCTGTCCTGCGAGCATATTTTCATGCTTTTTTTCTTCAATCAGAAATTTATTAAGCTCGTTTCTCAGCTCTTGATCGGAAATGACAGCAAGATAACTCTGCAGCTCAGCTACAATATGATGTTCCATCTTCAACGCATCGATTAGAAATTCTATCATATCAAACTTGCGTTCATTGGCAGCTAATATATTCGATAGCGAGTCCTTAAGCTTTTCAATATTCTCACGCGTTTGCTCAAATGTCTCAAGCATTTGTGGCTCATTTATCCCCTCCTGAGCGTAAAGCTCCTTGCACTTCTCGATAGCTTGCATTGTCATTTTCAAACGATCGTCGAGTTTCTTCACCGCAAAAGTAAACTGCATAATTTGCCTCCTGGCCTTTCAAACAAAATTACTTTTCCAAATTACAATTACACTCATTCCCTTAATAAGCGTAAAGCTGACCGTAAGGCCGAGTGCTTACCGGGATAATTTTACAATAATTATTAAAGTCAAATATATCCTCAGTAACACCAAAAATGGAAGCAAATTTTTTCAAGATGGGCTTTAATTTTGCAATATCATCGTCCGTAAGTTCGAATTTCTTGACCTCCTTGCCGAGATATGAGTCTTTGACATTGCCGCGAATATACATAACCCCGCCATGCATACCTGTACCGCAATAATCTCCTACAACGCTTTCTTTACGTGTTTTCGTCAAGCCTAATAATACAAGACATCCGCCCGCTTGATACTCACCGAAAAAATCACCCGCACATCCACCTATAACCAGAACAGGCTGTTTGTCTCGAAAACCTTTCATATGAATTCCGACACGATAGCCAACATCGTCGCGAATAAAGACCGTTCCGCCTCTCATTCCATATCCTATAACATCACCAGCTAAGCCATGAATTATCACTTGACCGTCATTCATTGTATTTCCCACGGCATCTTGAGCATTATTCATGACTTCAATTGTCGGACCCTCCATAAAAGCAGCTAAATCTTCGCCAGCGACTCCCCTAACCGTTATCTTAACGTCTTTAGCATTTATTCCGCCACCTATATAACGATGTCCTACAACATTCGTAATTTCGATTTCGTTCTCCCCTTGACGAATATAATCTCGTATTCGCTCATTTAGCTCTGCATAATATACATCTTTTGCATCTATCGTAACAGCCATCAATTTAACTCCGTTGCTACATTCATTCACGTTTCTTGTTCAAATATCATTTATTCAACGCTCATCGATACCGGCGATTCGTTAAGTTTGGCAATCACAGGCCAACCGGCTCGAGGCGCCCAAATTTGTTCGAGTTCGGGAGAAATCTCACGTATAGCTGCCTCTTCGGACGACATATACGTCGTTTGACCTTTAATCGCGACCATTAACGGTCTGAGTTTTATCCTATCGTTCAAGCCTATCAAACCTGACGAATAAGCCATAAGAAATGCAAACGGACCGTTAAGAGCAGCTCCGCTATATATCATGCGAAGCTGAGTATAATATTCCCTTTGCTCCTCAGGCATTGCATCAATATCTTTCCAGAACGGCGGCGCAAGCACCGCAGAAGCAGCTCGAAAATCAAGATTATGTTTACGGATAAGCAAATCCATAAGATAAGCAACAACTTCCGTATCTGTCTGAAGCGTACAATTGTAGCCAAACATCTCCAAATATCTGCGATTTGTTCCATAACTTGAAATTTCACCGTTATGCACAATCGACCAGTCAAGCAGTGCAAACGGATGTGCGCCACCCCACCAGCCAGGCGTATTTGTCGGAAAACGATTGTGGGCTGTCCAAATATAACCGGA
>CAZKNI010000255.1:0-2723 GCA_964554055.1 uncultured Phycisphaerae bacterium
GCGGTGCGGGAGCAGCACGAACACGAAAAGGTAGAGCCAGCCGTGCGAGAGGCGGAGCACGAGTAGCAAGACGCAGAACGCCTCGAGCTGGCGTCGGAGGCCCTCCTCCGGAGGCAATGATGGGTCCCGGATTCGAAGGAGTTATGCCCGGAGAACCGGGAATGATGGGTATGCCAGGCGAATTTATGGGGCCTGGAGTTGCTGCTCGCAAAGCGAAAAGTGTAACCGTAAAAAAAGCAGCTGAACTCTTTAAGAAAACGGATAAAACAGTCAAAATATGGTCGCATGACATTACACCGAAAGCAGGAAAAACATATATATATCGAATGCGAGTCGTCCTATATAACCCGCTTGCCGGATATAAGCCGTACCTTAAAGACCCCAAATATAACTTATTGGTCGGAATAGCTGGGCCTTGGTCGAAACCTACATCGCCTGTAACTATTGAGAAGGAAATTTATCTGTTTGTCTCGGATATTACCGATGACCAGAAAGGCGCAAGGATAACTGTTTATAAATGGCATAAAGGATGGCTTTGCAAAGAAAGCTTTAACATATATCCGGGTGATGAAATCGGATATCCGAAAGAAACGCGTCTTTATCAGGAACGTGATAATAGCTTCTATGAGTTAAGAGAAAAAGTCGATTTTAGCACGGGTGCTATTCTTTTGCAGGTAAAGCCTAATGAAAAGGTTTTGGTTCGTGAACCTTTGGGCAAAACAGGTGAATTTGATTTGAGAAAAGAACAAGCAACAGTAATAATATATAGAGATAAAGATAATACTCTTGTCAAACAAGACAATAGCAATATTCTGTTTAATAGAGATTATAAAATTTGCAAATCTGTGCGAAAAGAACAATTGATGAAGCTAAGGAAATCTACTGTAATAAGGTATAAGAAAAAATAAATAAAAAAATGTACGATTGGAATTTCTATTTTAAGTAGGAGAAAACTAAACATGGCTATCAATCTTTGTAATGGCGGCAATGTCGGCCCACATTTGTTTACAAGTGAATCGGTAACGATGGGACATCCGGACAAATTGGCTGACCAAATATCCGACGCAGTACTTGATGCAATGCTTGCACAAGATAAAAATTCACGGGTAGCATGCGAAACATTAGTCAAAAACACAACAATTATCGTAGCAGGCGAAATTACAAGTAAGGCAAATGTGGATATTCCGCAAATAGTTCGAAAGACAGCAGCTGATATCGGATATACCGATTCCGCTATTGGCCTTGATGCCAATACTTGTACGGTATTAGTGTGCTTAGAGCGTCAGTCGCCCGATATTTCGATGGGTGTAACGGCAACAGGACGGAAAGAACAAGGCGCTGGAGACCAGGGATTGATGTTCGGTTTCGCTTGCAACGAAACGTCTGTTTTTATGCCGCTGCCTATACACCTTGCCCATAGAATATGTGAGAGATTAGCTTATGTTCGTGAAAGGAAAATTTTGCCGTGGCTCAGGCCTGACGGAAAAGCCCAAGTAACAGTAGAATATGACGGAAATACTCCGGTTCGTATAGACACTGTTGTTTGCTCGACTCAATATTCCGATGCACCCGAATATAAGAAAAAAGGCTGGATTGACAAAGCTGGCTGTATGACCGAGAAAGGCAGGAAGGTTATCATCGAGAAAGTTATTAATCCCGTATTACCGAAAAAATTTATCAAAGGAAAAATCAAATATCATATAAACCCGACAGGCCGATTCGTAATAGGAGGCCCTCACGGAGATTGCGGATTGACAGGTAGAAAAATAATCGTCGATACCTACGGCGGTAGAGGATGTCATGGCGGAGGCGCTTTTAGCGGCAAAGACCCGTCAAAAGTTGACCGTTCTGCAAGCTATATGGCGAGATATATCGCAAAGAATATCGTAGCTGCCAAACTTGCGGATATTTGTGAAGTTCAATTGGCATACGCAATTGGCGTTCCCGAGCCTGTGAGTATACTCGTTGATACGCAAGGAACAGCAAAAGTATCTGAAAAGAAACTTGTTCAGCTAGTTAGAAAACATTTTCCGCTAAAACCTGCCGGAATAATCAAACATCTTAAGTTGCTTAGGCCGATATATACAGAAACGGCTCGACACGGTCATTTTGGAAGGAATATGCCTAATTTTACATGGGAAAAGACGGACAAAGCTAAAATTTTAGCAAAAGATGCTGATTTATAATACATTAAAACATAAAATTTGTTAGACGCGGAGCAAAATCAGGGGACGTGGTGTAATGGGAGCACGCCGCGGTCGCATCGCGGAAATGGGGGTTCGACTCCCCTCGTCTCCAGTAGGCCAGGCCCATGGGGTAAAATGTCTTGCAGCGTGATAAGGAGTAAAAATTTTATGCCAGATGTAACGGATAGGATAGAAAAGCTTCAACAAGTGTTAAAGCAAAAACCAAACGACAGTTTTGCATTGTTTGGCTTGGCGATGGAATACGCTTCACAGAATGATTTTCACTCTGCGATAGAATATTTGGAAAGGCTTATCACCGCTGATCCGAATTATGTAGCGGGATATTATCAAAAAGCCCGATTACACCTAAAGCTGGGAGAAAAAGACCTTGCAAAACAGGTAATTCAAGCTGGCTTGGAAAAGGCACTTGAAACGGGGCAATTTCACACACGCGATAGATTACAAGAGTTACTCACCGCTATTTCCGATTAGCTTTTATGTTATTTATCGTGTTGCGAAGATACTCGACGGATGAAG
>CAZKNI010000256.1:0-2796 GCA_964554055.1 uncultured Phycisphaerae bacterium
GCTCTCTATTATCTTCCGTTGTCAAAATGCCTCACATTATTCACATCGCCTCTGCCCATCGTCGATGTTCCCCTTCTCGCTCTCTATTTCTATTTTCCTCCATTAATTGTGTAATTTTATCTTTGGGAACTATGACAGGAATTGTAATTCCAGGAACATCAATAATGGCAAACTTCTCCTCTTCGTTGCCTCCATCACTTATAAAAGTAACCCTTCCAATTACTTCTATTTCCTCCGTCATATTAGCAAATATCGTTTCAAGTTCGGGAAATACAACATCCGCTAATTTAAATGTTATCTTCTTTTGAGTTGTCTCTACATTTTCCCGTTTCATATATACTCCTGTACATTCTATTAAAGTGCAAAGAGCGTGCCAAATCACAACAAATTTAAGATTTTCATAATACCTTATACTTTAAGAACTTACATAAAAGCCCAAATTTATGCTTTCAAAAGTGCAATTATCGATGTGAGACAAAAAATTCACAGGCATGTCCGATAAATAATACATTTATGAATATACGAAACAAAATTTCTCTGTAATTAACTGAAATTAATGATGTTATAGAATGTGAAAGAAATTTCACAAAAAGGAAAATATTTTCACTCTCTTCGAATATTTAATTTCACAAAGACGGGCAAAAAGAATTTATGAACACACTCTCACGCTATGCGCTACTCTCTGTGATGTTCTCTGATAACGAGCTTTATCGGTATTTCCTGAAACGGCAAAATCTCTCTCATACGATTGATAATAAAACGCTGATAATTTTGGTCGAACGCTTCAATATCGTTGACAAATATTACAATCGTCGGAGGAGAAACATCGATTTGAGTCGCATAATAAAATTTTGGCTTGCCTTTTGCCTTCGTACTCGAAGGAGGCTTAATCATTCTTATCTGTTCAATAGCTTTATTTAACTGGGATGTTGAAAGGCGAATGCGAGACTGTTCAAAAAGAGACTTAGCTAATTTTATTGTCTGCTTGACATTTGTTCCCTCATGAGCGCACGTCAAGCTAATAGGAGCATAATTGAGGCTTGGAAGCGTTTTTTCAAGATATTTTTGATAATCGGTTATGTCAGCCTTTTCTTTTGCCAAATCCCATTTATTAACAACAATGACGCAAGGCTTGTAATTTTCACAGATATATCCGGCAAGCTTTTTGGTTACTTGGCCTACGGGCACAGCTGCATCAATCATCAATAAAACGACATCAGCTCGCCTGATAGATTTTTCCGCTCGATTCATACTGTAATATTCGATATCGTTTTTTATTTTTGACTTTTTCTTAACTCCAGCTGTATCTATTGCCAAAAACTCCTGCCCGTCGATATTAAATCTAACGTCAATAGCATCACGTGTTGTTCCCGCAAGCTCACTTACAATTACTCGCTGCTGACCTGCAAGAGAGTTGATAAATGTACTTTTTCCGACGTTGCGCGTTCCGACAATAGCTAATTTCATTTCGGGTAAACTCGGCTCCGCGATTTTTTGAGGCAGATGCCTTTCAATTTCTTCTATTAGCTGCGATTTTCCTCGTCCGTGAAGCGCAGAAATTGGAATCGGCTGACCAAGACCCAAAGAATTAAACTCGGAGGAAAGATATTCAAGATTTTGATTATCAGCTTTGTTTGCAATCAGAAGAATGGGCTTATCATTTATTTTTCTGAGCATATCAGCTAAACGTTTATCAAGCGCTGTTATTCCCGCTTGGGCATCGACGACAAAAAGTATTACAGATGATTGTTCTATTGCGTATTGAATTTGTTGTTCGATATGTTCGCTTAAGGTGTCAAGCTCCTCTATTCCAAAGCCTCCCGTATCGACGAGGTCGACAAAGGAATTGTCAAGTTGGCAGATTGTCGAGAGCCTATCGCGTGTAACCCCGGGCTTATCATCAACAATACTTATTCGTCTTCCGGCAAGTCTATTAAACAAAGTGCTCTTGCCGACATTAGGCCTTCCAATTATAGCAACAATAGGTAAAGACATTTTTTCACGTTTCCTCTATACAAAGTGTATCGGATATTATAAAATCTCATACGGATATTGAAAATATAAATGCCAATAAAAGCTTATGTCCACAATGCGGGACATTCACCTAAAAATACAAATATTTAATATTTAAGGATATTGCACGAATAGGAGAATTTTATGGCTGTTCAGAGTAAAAGTAAAGCAAGCATAAAGGAAAAAGACGGAGCAAAACGAGATGATGTAATCAATCATGCAATTCAGCAGATAACAAAAATTTACGGCAAAGGTGCAATAATGCGTCTTGACAAGGAGCAAATAGCAGCTGTCGAGGGCGTAAGTACAGGTTCGTTATCACTTGATATAGCGTTGGGGGGAAAAGGAATTCCTCGCGGAAGAGTAACTGAATTTTTCGGACCCGAGTCGTCGGGAAAGACAACAATGGCTTTGAGCGTAATTGCACAAGTGCAAAAACAAGGAGGAGTAGCGGCATTTATCGACGCTGAACATGCCCTTGACCCTACGTGGGCAAAACGTATAGGAGTAAATTTAGAAGCATTGCTCGTATCGCAACCCGACACCGGAGAACAGGCATTGGACATAGCAGAAATGCTTGTTCGCACAAACGCTGTCGATGTAATCGTTATCGATTCGGTCGCTGCGTTAATTCCGGAAGCGGAAATCAAAGGGGAAATGGGCGATCAACATGTCGGAATACAAGCAAGATTGATGAGCAAAGCATTAAGAAAGCTTACCGGTGCTATTCAAAAGTCTAAGACGAGCGTTATATTCATAAATCAGCTTAGGCACAAAATAGGA
>CAZKNI010000257.1:0-2801 GCA_964554055.1 uncultured Phycisphaerae bacterium
AGCCTGTTTATGCGCTGCGTTCCTCGCAATGACGCAGGCAGAGCCTGTTTATGGGCTGCGTTTCGCTTCGCGAAACTTCGCGGCGTGAGGAAAGATAAAGAATTGATGATTGAAGATTGAGGATTGAATGAAGAGATTGCCGCGTCGCTTCGCTCCTCGCAATGACGAGAGAGGAGATTGTTGATTGATGATTGAAGATTGAGAAGAGAAGAGAGATTGCACCGGCGGCACTTTCAGCCGCGCTGCGCCTGTCGGCTTCGCTCGCAATGACGAGCGCAGGCACAGCCTGTTTATGGGCTTCGTTTCGCTTCGCGAAACTTCGCGACGTGAGGAAAGATAAAGAATTGAGATTGCCGCGTCGCTTCGCTCCTCGCAATGACGAGAGAGGAGATTGTTGATTGAAGATTGATGATTGACAGGCAGAGAAGAGATTGCACCGGCGGCACTTTCAGCCACGCTACGCCTGACGGCTTCGCTCGCAATGACAAAGTGAGTGATGTTCGGTTTTAGGTTTGACTCGCTTGCAATGACGAGAAGAAGAATTGAAAGGATTTTTGTTTTGGAGAAGGCTATGTGTAAAAAAAGTTTTTTTTTGTTGTTCTTGGCGTTCGGGTGTTCGGTGAGCTTGGCACGAGCGGAGGAGATTAAGGGGAAGCTAATCGAATTCGGTTGGGATATGCCCGATGTTCCGTTTTTAGTTAAGCATATCGACCGATTGGAACAGCTGCCTTTTGACGGGGTCGTGATAGATTTGGGTAGGCGCAATACCTGGTCGGGAGCGAAGAAGCGCAAATCCGGATTGGCATGGAATTTCTGGCAGGCAGCATCGATAGACTCGGATTTGCGTAAAAGAGTCGATGAGGATATAAAGCTGTTGGGAACAGTAAAGCCCGGTGCGCTGAAATATAGCTTTATTCAAGTAAATGCTCATCCCGGCGGAGTGGATTGGTTCGATGATAATGCAATGAAAAATGTTATATATAACTGGAAATTGGTGGCACGAGCGGTGAGCAAACTCGGATTCGGAGGAATATTTTTTGATATCGAATATTATCATGGCAGCAAAATCGGGGTCTGGAATTATAGCATGATGCCAATGAGCAAAAAATATACGTATCAGCAGTATAAAGAAAAGGTGCTCCAACGGGCGAATGAGATTATCAAAGCAATAAAGAGTGAATGTCCGAAGACAGTAATATTGTTTAGTTTTGGAAATGCGGACCTGTGGCGGGTTGACCCTGAAGGCCAAAAGCTGCATCGTTATGGTCTGTTGCCGATATTCATTGATGGATGTCTCAAAGCTGGTGAGAATGATATAAAAATTGTCGATGGGTATGAACATGCTTATGGTTTCAGAAGAGAAGGAAACTTCAAATCCGCACGCGATGTCGTTTTAGGTGTATCCGCTCCGTACAGACGATTTCCCAAAATCTATAAAAAGAAGATGTGCATCGGATACGGACTCTTTATAGATGTTTATAATCGTTCGAAGTGGCATACGAATCCGAAGGATTTCGATAAGAATTTTTATACACCCGCTGAGCTGGCGTATGTGGTTCATCAGGGGCTGCGATATGGTGATTACGTCTGGATTTACACGCAGCAGATTAATTGGTGGAAAGGTGCAAATTGCCCGCAGGAATATATAGATGCGCTATGGAAATCGAAAACCGAAAATCCGCAGAAACCGCCTTACCGCAATTTGACCAAAATTAAGAGGAGACCGGTCGAATTGACCTATACAACGGCTCGACTTTATGATGCTCAAGATGATTACACGATAATGACGCCTGTGTGGAAAGATTATCGCCCGGTATTGTCTCTGCCCGGCATCTGGCAATTCAAAATCGACCCGAAACGAATAGGAGAACAGGAAAAATGGTTTGCTCCGAAAGCAGGGAATTCCGGATGGAAGTCGATTGTCGTGCCGGACTGGTGGAATTGTAAAGGGTCGAAATGGCATGATTATCGCGGCGTCGGCTGGTATCGGGTGGATTTCAATGTCTCGGACTGGGCGAAGGGAAGAACGCTTATTCTTTATTTCGGCGGAGTCGATGAGGAGGCGAAAGTCTGGCTTAACGGTCAATATGTCGGCGAACATAATCTCGGGAGTACGGGCTGGAATCTGCCATTCAAGTTTGATGTAACGAAATATATTCGGTTCGGGAGGAAGAATCGGCTTGTAGTGCGGGTTGACGGAGGGTCAAGCTATGGCGGAATATGGCGTTCGGTGTATTTGATAACGCCTGTAAAAGAGTAAGCGTTTTTAAGGTTTAGGCGTTTTACTGAAATGTTAAAATTTTAAGTGTTGTGTGTTTGTCTTGATATGAAGAGATTGCGGATTGTGGATTGCGGATTGCGGATTTGAGATTGCTTCGTCGCTTCGCTCCTCGCAATGACGCAGGCACAGCCTGTTTTTGCTCGCGGCGAAAGATGATGCGACGGCGAAAAATCGTTTTCCGCGAACGGGCTTTGAAAAATAACGAAACATCTTTCGCAGGCAGAGCCTGTTTATGGGCTTCGTTTCGCCTCGCGAAACTCCGCGGCGTGAGGAAAGATAAAGAATTGAGATTGCCGCGTCGCTTCGCTCCTCGCAATGACGAGTTGAAGAGATTGCGGAGTGCAGATTGCGGATTGCGGATTGAGAAGAAGAGAGATTGCTTCGCCCCTTCGGGACTCGCAATGACGAGCTGAAGAGATTGCGGAGTGAGGATTGAGAATTGAGAAGAAGAGATTTAAGAGATTGATGATTGAAGATTGAATGAAGAGATTGTTGATTGTGGATTGCGGATTGCGGATTG
>CAZKNI010000258.1:0-4782 GCA_964554055.1 uncultured Phycisphaerae bacterium
AATTCTATGAGCCTGCTTCTCGCTCAATTTTCCGTACACACCAAAAATACGATTTTTCTTCAACACAACAAATAAATGCTTATCAAACAATTTACACGACAAACTGTTTTTCGTCCGTCTCAATCCCTCTACATCAAATTCTTTGAGCTCATCATATATCTTTCGCATCACGATTACACCGTTTGTGTCATCATCGAGTCTCTTGACAAAAAACGTAAATCTTATCCCGTCTATTGCATAATCAGCGGATATTGTTCCGGATAGCGACTGCAAACCAAAAGTTTCTTCCTTATTCAAACTCAGACTTGAACGCAACATTCCCTTTACCGGTAAAACAGACAATATATCCAATCCCGCTTGCTTCTTCTTAATGCGAAGAGATACACAAAGCGTTTTTGCAATTTTAATGCCCTTTCGAATATCAGGCTGTCTCCCGAGCGCAATAATCGTAAAATAAATATTCCCTCTGCAAACTCTTACAAGCGTCTCCGTCCTATCCGCTATTTCGCCAACACCTGCAACACTTATAGATTCGCTCCTTCCGGGCTGCTCCGCCAAATATGCCCCCAATGCTCCCTCCGATGACTTCATAACATAAACATAAACGTCAAATTCTTCCCGTCCCAACTTCACACTTGCAAAATCAAGTCTCTCAATTCCATATTCCTCAAACAATGTAGCTCTACCGTCAATCTTTTCATATATTCGCCTAGCGGGATAACTCTGCCACTCAACAATCAATTGCGATTGCGACGGCAAACGATAAGAAATAGCTCTTTCGGATATTTTTCCCTTTCGAACTCGCCCCTTAATGACAAACAACAAAGGATTAATCAACAACAAAAAAATTATTGCTAACAACCCTATAAACAAAAAAACACAAATAACGCGCTCAGAACCGGATATATCTTTGTAACGACGACTCAAGCAAATATTCTCCCTGCTCGCAAAATATAATGCCTTATAGGCACATCATTAGGACAATTAGACTCGCACACTCCGCATCTTTTACAGCTTTCCGCATTTCGACCGTTAGCGATTTCCGCATAATTCTCACGCGCAATATCAACATCACGCATCGTATCGACATAATAATCGACGCACCTTACAATATCGCTAACAGATATCTGCTCCGGGCAACTCATCGTACACGTCCCGCACATCATACATCTGCCAAACGAAGACCTCTTTGCTAACACAGCAGCTCGCTCAATTTCGCTACGTGTCAATGCTCGCCTGCTAGCCTCGATATACTTTTTAACGTCATTAAGCGTCCTGATTGTCCTACAAATTGTCGTAATCTGCTTATCCTTAAGAATAGCTGCTGTCTTATCGGGATTATCAGGCGATATATCCGTCTTCATCGCAACAAATCCTACATTTTGCTTCTGACATCTCTTGAATATCTCCAAATAATCTTCACGCCTTTCCAATTTATATGTCGGCATAAGACAATCGTACCAATCGGTATCCAAAGCGCTATTCATACAAGCAATCATTCCCCCGTGAGTCGTCAAACCCATAAATTTCACCTTTCCTTGCTTTTTCCAACGTTCAAACGCCTCTTTAGCCTGCGGAGAAGCTACTCTTTTGGGATTATTATGAATATTAAAGAACAAAATATCAACATAACTTGTCCTTAAAATTCTCAACGCTTTATTCAAGCTTTCGTCAGAGTTCCAATCCCACGTAACTTTAAGCCCTAAAATAACCTTTTTACGATGTCCTTTTATCGCCAAGCCTACTCTTTTTATAGATTTCCCGCCAGAATATCCCAATGAAGTATGAATAAAGTTAATCCCGTTACGAATAGCATATCGCAAAACACTTTCACTCGTTGAAACCGTTCCGGCGCTAATAACCGAAACTTTCAGACCTGTTCTTCCGAGCACCCTATATTTAACTCTTCGTTTCGATGATTCCGATTCAATTTCTTGCAAATCAGCATGTGAAACTTTCTCGATTAAATTTGCCCCTATTATACCGGATGCAAGTAACTTAGCGGATTCTTTTAAGAATTGACGGCGTGTTGTACCCATAACAAATCTCCTGTAAACGCTTATGCCATAAGACAAAATTTAAATTACCCTGAAAATTAAAATTCGTCAATAAAAAACTTGAATTTACATGACATCTATATTATTATTTATGACATGAATAATATTTTTAAGGACAATTTAACTTCGGCACACGATACACCCGCAGAACGAATATTTCGATTTATCCGTAAAGCTAATCTGCAACCCGGAGACAAGCTTCCCGTCCGTGAAAAACTCGCCAACACGCTCAATCTCGGACCCAGAGTCCTCCGAGAAGCATTAAGCATATTGGAACATTGCGGAATAATTCGAACCCAAAGCAAAGCGGGAACAATCATAACAAACCCAAATCCCGAAAAACTTGAAAATCCGTTACGTTGGCATCTCGAACTTACAGGATACAAGCTTGACGATATAATCCGTACACGGGCATCGATAGAAGCAATTTGTGCCTATGAAGCTGCTCAATATCGAACTCATCGAGATTTATTAGCTATTCTCATAGCACTTGAAGAATTGGAAGAAAAAGCAAAAGCAAAACAAAACGACCTCGAAGAAGAATTAAAATTTCATCTGGCAATACTCAACGCAACACATAACCCCGTAATGGCAATTTTCAATAAACTTATTATTGCCAACATTCGAAAAACATGCGGAAACTCCGCTTTTGAAACAACAAACGCAAAAAAAGCAAATCTCGAACATCGACAAATTTATGAAGCAATCAAAAACAAACATTCGATTAAAGCTATGAAAATTATGCACGCACACATATTATCGTCTATGTCCAAAAAATCATTGAAATGCGATTACTATAAAGGAAACAAAACATGACAAAATATAATTTACCCGACAAAAACATTCCGAGAGTTGCACCAAAAGCATACGATTATGTTAAACAAGTTCTTGACTTCGGATTTCACAATGCACATTCGATTGGCATCACAGCGAGACTCGAAAAAGAGTTTGCAGAAAAATTCGGAAAACGTTTCGGCATTACACATTGCAACGGAACAGCAACAATGCAAACAGCTCTTTTAGCCGGCGACGTAGGCGTCGGAGATGAAGTTATCGTTCCAACATTTACCGTATTTTCAACAGCTGCCGTCGCATTTCATGTTAATGCAATTCCTGTTATCGCAGACGTACACCCGAAAACTTGGACGCTTGACATCGAAGACGTAAAAAGAAAATTAACTCCAAACACAAAAGCTATCATTCCCGTTGCAATCAGCGGGCTTATGTGTGATATGGACGAAATAATGAAGTTAGCCCAAGAACACAATTTGCTCGTCATCGAAGACAACGCTCAAGCCATAATGTCATATTACAAAGGAAAAATTAGCGGTTCTATAGGCCATTTCGCGAGTTTCAGTTTCCAAGCTTCAAAAACTTTAACGTGCGGCGACGGAGGAATACTCATCTGCGACGATGAACAGTTGGCGCTCAACGCAAGAAGAGCCGCCACGATAGGCTTCAAAGACATTTCGGTAAAGCCGGGCGATACGGTTGTCAGCGAAGAGCTACGATGCATGCCAAATTATCAACGCCATTGCCAAATAGGATGGAATCAACGTCTTCCCGAAATCGCTTCCGCTGTCGCGCTCGCTGAGCTTGAACGTATCGAAGAATTAACCGAACTGAGAATCTTATGTGCACAAGCTTACGAACAAGTAATAAAAGATTTCGACTGGATAAAAGCTCAAGAAATTCCCGAAGGCTACAAGAGTAGCTATTGGAATTATCCGATTAGAATCATGCGAGATGATATTGAATGGATACAATTCCTCCGCAAATTCAAAGAATTAGGCGGAGACGGATTTTACGGAGCATATCTTCCTCTGCACCTCGAGCCCGTCTTTGCAAATCTAAATCGCGCAGTCGATAAAAACCCGAAACGTTATCCGCAATATGCAAATAAGCTTCCACGCTACGAAAAGGGCTATTGTCCGACATGGGAATCGATTCAGCCTCAAATTGCAATGTTAAAAACAAATTACTGGAACACCGATGACATATGTAAGCAAGCGGACTTATTAGCAGAAACGTTCCGATATTTTAATTAGCTTATTATTTTATTATTCGCAAAAACAATTGCTAATTCCCCAAAAATCATATTTCCACTTGCCATAACGGGCTTAGCTAATATAATATTATAATAGCTAAGCTTATCGAACGGGGTTCGTCATCAACAATTGACACTCGAAACAATATTTTCACGGAGGATTAGCAAATGGCAGGCAAGCAAATCAACGATTTTTGGGCATTATCCATTGAAAGGCTTAACGATAAACTTCAAAAATGGACACAACAAATTTCGTACGACGAAAGACGTTTGAGTCCGAGATTTTCTACGGACTTACAAGCACACATCATATATGAAGAAAACAATCTGATTATGCGTTCCCAAATTGCCCACCTTTCCGACGGAGGATTTGCCATTTACAGCGAATTGCCTACAAACTTCGAAACAGGCCAAAGAGTACAAGTCAAAATATTTCTGCCGAACGACATTACTCTTGCAAACAGCAAAATAATAACCGAAACTCATGCCAAGGTTAAGCGAAACGAGCTAATTTTAGGTGAATCGCAATATTACCAAAAATTAGCTTTTGAATTTGAAACACCTCAACACATTATTGCCAAGCTAACACCCCGTAACATACAAAACGACATCCGTAATTCGGTATATTTCGGCTGACAGTAATTTAGTGCAATTTAACTTGAAGTTCTATTCTAATCG
>CAZKNI010000259.1:0-5206 GCA_964554055.1 uncultured Phycisphaerae bacterium
GGTAAAGAAAGATTATTCATCGGCTGACGAAATGCTCGATAAAGAAGATGTCGATTTGGTGTCGATTCATACGCCCGGGCCTTTGCATTGCCCGTATTTTGTTCGCGCATGCGAGCAGAACAGACATATTTTCGTTGAAAAGCCCCTCGCAACGAATATCAGCGATATAAGAAAAATGGTGAAAGCAGCAAAGACGAATAAGAATAGGAAAATGGCTGTCGGTCATAATTATCGAATTGAAGAATATAATCCTCATATAAAACGCCTTGTCGATGACGGAGCGTTGGGCGAAATAGTTTGTATCCGGTGTGGGTATGTTTCGGATTATATGTATTACTGGCAGACAGAACCTTTGGGTCAATTTGTGGATAAAAGGCCTATGTTGGAGAAAATTAGACCGATGTTCGAGGGCGCGGTGCATTTGATAGATTTGTCAAATTGGCTTATCGGAGAATGTCCCGAATGTGTGTATTCCGTTCGTAAGGAGATAATGGCAGATAAGGTGAAAGCGGACTGGGTCGGAGCACTGTTTAAATATCCGTCGTCAAGTATGTTGCATTTGGATAGCTCGTTTGCAATGATAGGACATCATGAGCCTAATTTCGGATTGCAAATTTACGGGACGGAAGGGACTATAAGGAATAATGTGTTGTCTCGCTATGCGAATAAGGAATATTATCTTCGCGAATTTGAGCAGATTCCTTTGCAGGAAAGTAAGTCTAAAGATAATCATGGATTCGATAAAGAAGTGGACGAATTAATAGATGCGATAATTAATGATAAGCCTGTGTCTGTTACCGTTGAAGAAGGAGCAATGGCAGCAGTATCAGCGTTCGCAGCAGAAGAGTCGTGGAAACAAGGTGGCGTGATAATAAATATTCCGCATATTGCCGATGAAGATTGAATAGCTATAGGGTTTTAATGACAATGAGTGTTATATCGTCCTGAGGAAAAGCAGGCTTAGTGAAGTCAATTACAGAGTCGATGACGATTTTGCATAAGTTTTCGGCAGATTGCGTTGCGTTTTGTCTGATGATTTTGTGGAGTCTGTCTTTGCTGAACATTTGTTTTTGCGGATTCATCGCTTCCCATATTCCATCTGTTCCAATGACAATAATGTCGCCTTTGCTTAGAGGAATTGGGCCTTCCTGCGAGTATTTTATGTTTTCCATTAGTCCTGCAATCATTCCGGTGTTCGGAAGCTCATCAATCGATTTGCCGTTTTCGTGATATAAAATTGCAGGGTCGTGTCCTGCGGATGCCCAAGTTATTGATTTTTCATCGTCGTTTAAAATGGCGTAGAAAAGAGTCATGAACATATTGTCATCTGTGTCTTGAGTTAGCTGATTGTTGAATTCTTGCATGAGCTTTGTTAAGTCGTAGCTGAAATATCGTGCACAGTTGCGCAAAATACTTCTTGCGGAAGCCATTAGCATAGCAGCACTGATTCCGTGTCCCGTAACGTCTCCGAGAGCAAGTGCGATTGTGTGCTGAGAATTGTCGTTAAACTCGATGAAGTCGTAATAATCTCCTCCGGTTTCGTCGCAATATTTGCATTTTGCAGCGATGTCGAAATTTTTAAGCGTTGGCGGATGCTTGGGGAGGAGATGTTGTTGTATTGCCCGTGCGAGTTCGAGCGATTGCTTCATTTTTGCGTGCTCTTTTAGCTTTGGGCCTGTCTCGTTGAAGATTTGTCCTAACATCTGAAGTTCGTCCGAGGTTTTTATGTTGACGTGTGCCTCGTAATCTCCTTTCGCGAGTTTTTTGTTCGCTTCGATGAGTTCTATAATCGGATTTGTCAAGTGTCTTGCTCGCTCGGATGCTAACATAACAGCGATTGCCAGAATTACGAGCATTAATATTGCATAAGTGCGAATTTCAGTTAGGCTTTCGGAGAGTAAAGAATTTTCCAATTTATTAGCTAATTCGATGACTCTTTCGTAAGGGATAATCAGAAGGGAAACGAAAGGTGTTTTGTGAAATCTGGCATAGACCCATAAAGCGGTCTTACCTTTGTAAGGCATTTTTTTTACGCCCGACTTTCCGATTTTGATGTCGGCAATCATTTTTCTGAACACAAAATCGTTTTGTGATTTTAGTTTTTCGAGTTTTATTGTTTTTGTCCAGTTTTCTTTTGTTTCTGCGTAGCTTGATTGGATAAGAATTGTCAGGGAATCGTCAGCAGGGTTATATTTGAGAATCATTTTTTTTGCGTTTTTTGTCCATTGCGGTGGAAGCTTCATTTCGCTTAGAATTTCGGGCATTTCTCTGTCGATAGCGGTTACTCCTGCAAAAGAATTGTCGGGTCTTTTTATAGGCATAGCGGTTGTTATGACGGTTTTTTTGGTTGACGCATCGATGTATGGTGGGGAAATAGTTAATTTTAATTGTCGTTTTGTTTGTAGATACCAGTTTCGCTTTCTCGGGTCGTATTGCTTGGGATAGCTAGTCGGGGGTTTTGGCGGATAGCTCATGAGAAGTCCTGTTTCCAAGCAGGTGTAGCACCATAAAATTCCGCGTGGGCCTATTTTGAAGAGCTGTTTATAGACGTTTTTCATTGTAGCTAATCTTGCCAAATCGTGGATGACGTCTTGTAATTTGACTCCTTCGGGAATGAAAAAGTCGTTTTCGGTGATTTTGTTTAAGTTGGCTTTTTTCGGTTTTCCTGCAAGTCGAATTTCAGCTTCTCGAGCTTGTTGCTTTAGGATTGCTTCTGTGAGATGTTTTTCGCGAATCATAATTCGATTATAGTTTTGTAGTGCTTGTTTTAGTGTTGCACGTGCGGACATTTCGAGGTTTTGCTTGATTTCCCTTGCCAGAATAATGCGGGCTTTTCTAATAGAGAGTTGTTGGAGTAGGGAAGCGATTATAAGGGGGATTAATCCAATAGCTAACAGTAGAATGAAAAGTTTGTTTCTTATCGTCATTATCGGATTTCTATAATTTTTGTTAGGGATAATCTCAATAATTTCAATAATTTTTGCATATATTGCCTTTTCCTTATTATTTTAATTGTTTTGGTGTTGTTTTTAAATGTAAAAAATAGTGTTTTTTGTGTATTAGGGGTTGACAAGAATGGGCGGGTCGTGTAAACTGTAATGTGTTATAACGTTATAACGGGCTGTTAAATCGTTGTAATTTTATTTTGGAGATTCGATGGCAGTAACTCTAAAAGCAATCGCAGAACGAGTTGGGGTATCCCCGACAGCTGTTTCCTTTGCGCTGAGAGGAAAAAATCCGGGAAAACGAAAACTCTCCGAGGAAACCGTTAGACGAATAAAACAGGCAGCTGACGAAATGGGATATCGCCCGAACGGAATAGCAAGACGTTTGGTCAAGGGAAAGACGCTAGGTTTGGGACTTGTCGTTTGGTCGGAAGAACGTATTGAAGAACCTCTGTTCCCGAGATTTCTCAAAGGAATTAGCAGAGCATGCAAAGATTTGGGATATACTCTTGAACTGTCGATTATTTATGCGGAAAAAGAAAATCATATAGACCGATTGCTTAAACAAATTTTGTATGAAAAAACAGTTGACGGATATGTTTTGATTTTTGTGGACGAAATCGGGGAGGAAGAAATAAGCAGGCTTAACGATGTTAGCGTTCCTTTGGTTTGGATTGTCAGGCATTCTCTTGAGGGGAAAATAAGCAATGTTTGTGTTGAAACGGGTGAGGGATATTACGAGGCAACTCGACATTTGATTTATCAAGATTGTAAACGAATAGCCTTTTTAGCGGGAGATTTAAGATTCCAAGCTGACCGAGAGGCACTGAACGGGTATCTTCGCGCAGTGCGTGAGTTCGGATTGCCGGAAGAGCCCGAATTGGTGGCAGAGGGGAATTATAGGAAAGAGCCTTCTATCGTAGCAGCTAAAAAATTATTGGAATCGAAGCAATGTCCCGACGGAATAGTGGCAGCGAATGATATTTCAGCTGTTCAGGTGTTGAACGTTTGTGCGGAGAAGGGATTGCGCGTTCCGGAAGATATATCGGTAATCGGATATAACGATACATCGTTGGCTCAACTGGTTGAGCCTCAGCTAAGCTCGATGCGTGTTCCTGCGGAAAAAATGGGATATGAAGCTATCTCTATTTTGGTTGATAGGTGTCTGAATAATCAAGAGCAGGAATGTAAACACAATATGAAAATTTTTGTGCCCGAGTTGATTGTGCGTGATTCGTCGAAAAGAAAAGCCCCGTAAGGGCAGAGGCTTGTGCCTCTTGTGTTGAAATGCGAATGAAGACGGATAGCAATAGAGGAAGTGCAATTGTCTATTATGAATGGGCGTTTGTTTTAGTTTTTGAAGGTTTGGGTGTTATGTAGTTTTTATTTTGGAAAGGAGTAAGTGCGATGAAAACAAAAAGATTGACAGTTGTGTGTTTAGTATTTGGTGTTTTTTTGTGTTGTGCGTATGAGTCGTTTGGCGCAGTTATAGCTCGGTACAGTTTTGAGACGGATGGGGGCGTGCCCGTGTCGTATGACCAGTTTACGACGGCTTCAAGCGTAATCGATGATTCGGTTGGCACTTATGACGGAACAGTTCATATGCCCACGGATGGCGGATATGCATTACGTTATAGGTATGGATATGATAATGCTTCGGATAGCCATAAGTATGCTATGTATTCTTATGCACAAAATTACGGTGGAAGCGATAGGTGGATAGACCTTGGAACGGGAACATTTGACAGCTTAGAGAGTTTCAGCGTAGGAGTTTGGGTTAACTTGCTTGGAGTATATAATTACAAATATCGTGATGAAAAAGTTTGGCACTTTGATGATGAGCAGTCAAACGGAGTAGCTACTTTTGATGTTCATTTGGGTACGAGTGCCGGAACAAGTTCGGTGCCCGATAAAGTAGTTTTTCGCCATATAGACAGTTCGGGTACTGAATATAGCGTTTCTATTGATTGGACAGCAGGAACAAACGGATGGGCTTATGTCTTGGCGGAGTACGATATGATTAATCATCAGTTGACATTGACCAAAACCGACCTTGGCGGTAGCTCGGAATCAGCAAGTGTCTCGGATGCTTCCGGAGAGTCAGTCGGTGACGGTACGGGTGCACAATGGCATTATTATTTAATGGGCGGACAGAGCTTAAACGGTATGCATTTTTACGGTGCTATCGATGAGGTTGTTATTACTCCTGAGCCTATAACTCTGATGTTGTTTGTTTTGGGAATGTTGGGAATTGCTCGTAG
>CAZKNI010000260.1:0-4056 GCA_964554055.1 uncultured Phycisphaerae bacterium
CTTAGGCAAAATCTTCGCCCCGCGAGCAAATACATCTATTTCCTTAATATCGTCAGCTATATCAGGCAAAATTTCGCTCTCAAAAGCAACAGCGGAAAGCGACTCATGTACGTCAGCTACGTCAAGCTGACCTCTGTCGAGCAACAATTGCTGCATTTTTTCTATCACCATTGCAGACCTGCCAACAGCTTCACTCGGGCCGCTTAGCTTTACCGCGCCGTCTCGAGCAACGAGCTGAACGCCAAATGTCTCTCTTAATATCTTAAGATTTCTGTCGTTAGGCCCGAATAAAGCTGTCCTATGTGCATAAGGATGTAACGTTATTGTCAAATCCACTCTTTTATGCTCTCCTCGAGTTAATCTCCCGGCAAACCGAATATCATTCCGAATATCTTATGATATCCAATATATGATATTCCTCATCAGCTAGAAATATCAACTTGTTAATATTGACATTTTTTCATGAAACCGAAATCAATTTTAACATCCAATACCAAATAAATCCAGCTGGCAAAACAGAATCAAGCAAATCGCAGAATCCTCCAAATTCCGGAATAAGGCGAGACGAATCTTTTATTGCTGCATCACGTTTCAAGAGCGACTCGCTCAAATCGCCAAACTGTCCGACAAAAGCAAGAAAGCCCCCTATTAAAAGCAACTTAATTGTCCCGAGATTATACAACGTCGATATTATTCCGTATCTCGGAATCACACAAATAAGTCCAAGAGTAATAACAGCACCGAACACAATCGCACCGATTAACCCTTCAATACTCTTACCGGGAGACAGCCACGGAATAAGTTTGTGCCTGCCAATTGCTGTGCCCGTGAAATATGCTCCTATATCCGCACCTTTGACAGCTGATATCATTATTATCAACGAATAAGGCCCAAACGACAATCTCAACTTTGCAATATACGAAAGCAACAAACCTGCATATATGACAATCAAAATCGACCAGGAAATATTTGCTCCCGCCCGAATTGTATCACCTCTAATAATCTGAGCAAAAAATAAAAGCAAAATCCAAAGACATAAAATCTCTGAACAATTCACGATGAGATTAAATTTTACATCAATCAAAGGCAATAACACAGGAAATGATAAAATCGCAGCTCCGATTATTGTTAAAAAGGCGAAAGGGCTCGCACCTGTCGAACGTGCAAAATTTAATAGCTCATGCGAAAGCAATATCGCAATGCCAACAACTATTATTTCGATTATCAATCCGCGATTAGCTAATTTTTCCAAAATAGAACTCGTTTGGACAATATTGCGCTGATAAAAATAAACATCAACGGCAAATAACCCTGCAAGTATAAAAATCATCAACGACCCTAAAATTACCCTTGTCCTGATTGTCTTTGAAGAGCTCATAATCGCGTTCCCGATTTTTCTTTTATCAATCCGCCAAACTTACGTTCTCTGCGAGCAAAATCACGAATTGCATTATGTAAATTTTCAATTTCAAATTCAGGCCAACAAACTTCATCTACATAAAACTCTGCATAAGAAAGCTGCCATAATAAAAAATTACTGACTCGCCTTTCGCCAGCTGTTCGTATGAGCAAATCCGGGTCGGGCATGCCAGCTGTATATAAATGCTCGCTGATAAGCTCTTCCGTTATATCGTTAGCTGAAATTTCCCCCTTTTCAGCTTGTCTGACAAGGTCAACAACCGCATCACTTATTTCCGCTCGTGCGGAATAATTCAACGCAAGCGAAAGTGTCATTCCCGTATTATTCGCTGTCTCCGCCATTGTTTTATCAAGCGAGTCTTGAACATACTCGGGCAATCTATCTTTACGCCCCAAATGTTTCAATCTAACATTCTTATCCATCATTTCAGGCAATTCCTGCGAGAGATATTCAACACATAAATGCATCAAAAACTCAACTTCCTCGCGAGGCCTCTTCCAATTTTCCATGCTAAACGAATACAAAGTCAAATATTCAATACCTAAACTAACACACTCATAAACAATTTTCTTTACCGTTTTTGCTCCTTGTCGATGTCCCTCTATTCGAGGAAGCCCACGATTCAACGCCCATCTGCCATTGCCATCCATAATAATCGCTATATGCTTTGGCAACGCTTGACGAGTAAGCCCCAAAAGCTTTTCCGTATCATGTAATTCTACAGACATATTTCCTTTTCCTTTTGTGTAGATTGCTAATTATAGGCTAACCGAAATTGTTTGATCTCTATCCGGACCGACACTCACTATTTTTATAGGAACTCCGATAATCTCTTCAAGCCGAGATAAATAATTCAACGCTTCTCGGGGCAAATCCTTTTGACTCTTAGCTGTTGTTATATCTTGTTGCCAACACGGAAGCTCTTCATACTCAACTTCAACCTTCTCAAGCTCAGCTGCATCAGCGGGGAAAAATTCAAGACTCTTTTCCCCTATCTTATAGCTCTTCGCAATTTTTATCGTATCAAGTCCCGTCAAGACATCTAAAAGCATAACAGCAATCGATGTTACTCCATTGACAGCCACCGAATATCGTAAAGCTACCGTATCAACCCAACCCGTGCGTCTAGGCCTTCCGGTTGTCGTTCCATACTCATGTCCCTTATCGCGAATATATTGCCCTATTTCATCATTTAACTCTGTCGGGAAAGGCCCGCCACCTACACGAGTCGAATACGCTTTCATTACACCCAAGACATTATTTATACAGCTCGGAGGAAGACCCGTTCCGGTAACAAGGCCTCCGGTTCCACTATTTGAGCTTGTAACAAAAGGATATGTTCCATGATCGATATCCAATAAAGCCCCTTGAGCACCTTCAAACAATATACGTTTGTTATTTCCAATAGCATTATGCAAAAGCTCTGCTGTATCACACACATAAGGCTTAAGACGATTAGAATATTCGCAATATTCACTAAAAATCTCATCGAAACTTATTACCTGTTTTTCATTATACAGAGCCTCGAATATAAGATTTTTCCTTTCAACAATTCGTTTAAGTTTTTCAGCAAAATAATCCTTGTTATACAGGTCTCCGACCCTAATGCCATTGCTTCTTGTTGCCTTGTCGGAATAACAAGGCCCTATTCCCCTGCACGTCGTTCCTATCGATTTCTTGCCAAGTTGCTGTTCACTTAGCTTATCTTGCAATTTATGATAAGGGAATACAAGATGAGCTTTACTCGATATTTTCAAATTATCATTCACTTTAACATCTTGAGCCTTCAAAGTTTCTATTTCTTCCAATAAAACTTGAGGATCGATAACAACTCCGTTGGATATTACCGCTGTTGCCACAGGTGAAAGAATCCCCGACGGAATGAGGTGCATAGCAAATTTCTTTCCTCCGACAACAACCGTATGACCCGCATTAGCGCCTCCACTATATCGAACTACAAAATCAAACTTACCTGCTGGCCCGTTTGGGTCGGACATAAGATTGACAATTTTCCCCTTGCCTTCATCGCCCCACTGCAAACCCAATACGCATACATTTCCTTGAAAATCTATTTTCATTCTTTTATTCCTCAACACAGAAAAAGTCAGCCGACGGCTGACTCACTCCTAAATAAAATTACGACTTTTTATATTATACGAACTCTTTTATTAATTCAAGTAAAGATAAAATTCCGCTATCCATTTTGTTCCAAAACTTATCAAACAACACAAAAGAAATGCTGGAATTTTATGAATTTCCTTGATAAAGCGCTCTCATCGTCAATCTACCGTCAAGAAGCATAACTTTGACCTGAAAACCCTGCTAAAACAGTGATTTAACAGTAAATCAAACAACAATCTGCTTCAAACGTAACATTTTGTATACAAAAGCATTATGAAAAATCTGAACATCTCAAAATTACTTTACACTTTAATTGTAAAATTTAAAATTTTACTGGACAAATTAACTTTTTAATAGATAATATATTTGAAAAAACGGTATAAATAGTGTAGAATAATAAGTGACAGATAAACGAAACTTCCCCCTCCCCCGACCCAGGCGGCGTTAGCGTTATTCTTGCGACGCCGCCATGTTTATATAACTCGACATAAATTGGAATTGCCAATCATTAAGCT
>CAZKNI010000261.1:0-4062 GCA_964554055.1 uncultured Phycisphaerae bacterium
TCTATAACCTCCAGCGTTTGGCACAAATCCGCTATGCTAAATTGTTGGGTAATGTCTAACAATGTTGCGACATGTACATATAGCAAATCAAGGTCAACAATGACAGCTGACCGTTGAGATATTTGTGCAAGTTCGCATCCCAAGTTTACAGCGATTGTTGTCGTGCCAACTCCGCCAGCTGTTCCGAATATACAAATGATTTTTCCTTGTTGTTTGGTCGATACCGAAAGTTTTGAGATGCGATTTGCCGCTTGCAATAACTGGTCGTCGTCAATCGGGCGAAGCAAAAATTCGCGAAATCCGCTTCGCATAGCTTGTAATATTACTTGTGCGTCGTTTGATTCACTTATTGCAAAAAAGGTAAGTTCCGGATGTTTTTCTATAATAGGAGCACAAATTTGCAAGACATATTCCGGCTCGGGGTCCAAATTGACAACAATAAGTTCAGCGGGAAATTGCCCGAGTGCATTTTCTAACAATGCAGGTTCGTCAAGCTCGGAAACAACCTTTAATCCCTCGATGGACAAAAGTTTGCTTCTAAGCTGCTTGTTATATTCTTCGTCGCTGTTTAATATTATCGCTCTGATGCCGCGAGCCATACCCAACTCCAATTTTTGTTACTGTAATTAATTTGTTAAACTCTACATAACTTATATATAAGTGCTTATACTCTACTCAATTAATCTTACGGGACGTTTTCCGCCAAGTGTTCGAAATACATCTTTTAAATCGTCTTCATATTGTTCGACATCCAAAGTTGGAACGTGATAATGTATTCCTTTTCCTATGTCCGCTATATCTTCCATCAACGATTGATTAGCGCTTGAACCGAGTGTGATTGTATAAATTTGAATGCCCAAAGAAATAGCGTGTTCCGCTGCTTGTCTAGCGTAATCTGCACCGGTAGAATAGCTTCCTCCGGGCTGATTAGGATTTCCGTCTGTTAAGATGAAAATCACTTTTTTGGCACTCGACCGTGCGCGTGATGAAGTTAATTCGCTTATTCCTTCTTCTATGCCAGCGTATATATTTGTATATCGTCCGTATTCTCCCGCTTGTCGTTCGTAAGCAGCTTGGGTTATTAACATATATTGTTCGGTTAACTGTTGATGTGTTCGGGCATCCGAACCGCTATAAGCGCGTCCGCTAAACGAACAAAGGGCTAAATGGTCATTCGAATCAAGTAACAGCAGAAAGTTACATAGCTCTTCGACCGCTTGTTTGACAGCGTATGTAGGCTGTTCGTGCGTATCTGCTAATGCCGGGGTTTCCGATTGGGCGGGACGCCTATCCAGCAAATAATGTACCCATGTTCGCAATCCGTAACGGTGCGCATATTTTCGTTCGGAATAAGGACGCCAATAATCATCTAGATAATATTTTACATATGTTATATAATCGTCCCAGCTTCCTCCCGGATAAGGATAAGGAACGCCGTCAAGACCTAATAACGTTTTAATTTCGCTTCTACTTTGACTGTAATAATAGGGCATATCGGAATAACAGTTATGAAAAACAGTCATATTTCCGAATGTTGGCGACCCAAGGTCTTCCCAGACTTCTTCTATATTTATATCCGTGCTGTCTTCATGTTTTAGCTGACTGTCATAGCTCATCGAATTTGATAAGTCGATAACAATTGCTATATCACGAGGAACGAGAATAGCAACCGCTGAGGCACTCAAATTGACAGTTCCCTTGCCTAATGCTTGACCAAAAAACAAACCTAATGGACCATTGGGCGAATTATCTGTCAATCTAACAGTTACTTTTACTGCATCAGGGGGCTCTTCACCTTCTGCAAACGTATATTTTCCGTCATCCTCCAAAATTGCTCTGCCAAGAATAACATCCGTATCAGTTAATTCCGGCGATATTCCGCCTGTCTTGTTCATCGCTGCATATATAGCTGCCAAATCATATACCGCTTGATGTGATTGGTCTTCGTCCGCAAGCTGACTTGCTGCTGCCATCGCAGCAGCGTCAGCTGTACGTTGTAATTGTGCCTTTACGTGATATGTATATCCCACATCGACCGCAAGCGCAACGAATCCAATCATCACGATACCGGTAACAGCTGTCCAAACGATTGTAACTGCTCGTCTTGAATAACAGCTATTGAATGTATTAGATTGTTTTGTCCTTTTGTTATTGTGCATATTTTTAATCTTTTTAGTCCGTTTCATAAAAGCCACCCTCCCGGAAATAAGTTTCAAATTTGTATTTTATATTTTATTTAATATCCGGGCCCCATGGGCCTGCGAGGGGGCCCGGCGGAGTAAATTTTGGTTGTGCCGGCTGAGTGCTCGGACAGGTTGTAGGAGTTCTGCTTTCCAATAACCCAAGTCCGTAAAGCTCCCAGTCGTCGGGCTCTTGAATATCATGCCCGGGTATGTAATTTACCTGATTCGGATTTAATGGCGAAACGATATCGGGCGTTACCAGAACGACAAGTTCGGATTGTGCTTTTTCAAATCGTACCGAACGGAATAACGCTCCGAGAACGGGCAATTCGCCTATTCCGGGCACCTTATTGACAATGCCGCGCACGCTCTCACTCAAAAGACCTGCAATAGCGAATGTTTGCCCCGCTCCGAGTTCTACAACTGTTTGTGCTTGCCTTTTATTCAATCCCGGAACAGTCAAACCGGAAATTTGTACTGCATTTGTAAAGTCTGGCTCCGATACTTCGCTCGTAACAATAAGCCTTATCATCTCGCCTGCCTGTACGATTGGCTGAAAATCAAGCCTAACGCCATATTCTCTAAATGTAATAGCTATCCCGTTTTCATTGGGAGTAGGTATAGGCAATTCTCCGCCCGCTAAAAATTCCGCTTTGTGTCCTGAAATTGCTACCAAATTAGGTTTTGCCAAAACTCTTATTAAGCCGTTTTCTTGCATTGCTTGCATAAACAATTCCATTTGTGCCCTTGGCAATCCGAAATAGAGAGTTGTTGTCGGCTGAACTGTCAAATCCCCTCCGATAATTTGAAATTGATTCGGATTTCCAATTGGAACAAGAGTTCGTTCTTGCAAGCCTATGCTTGTCGGATTGAGCATGTTCAAGTTGCTTCCGCCGAAAGCCTTTGCACCGAAAAATGTCCCGTTTAAACCTAATGCCTTAATAACTCTTCGGGAAACTTCAGCTACAGTTGTTCTGAGCATTACTTGCTGAGCGCCTGCAACCGAAAGCTGATTTTGCACATTTGCGACAAAAACTTTGGCAAGCGAAATAACTCGCTTTGCAGTAGGAGCGTCAGGAACAGTACCGGAAAGAACAACGGTATCGAGCATACTCGTCAATTTGATTTTGGAACGAGGAGCAGCTTCTTTTATTATTTCCGTCAGACGTGATAAGTTCACATCGACACGTATATCATACAGAGTTTGCTTTCCTTGTTCGTCCCATATAAGAAGCTGAGTAAATCCGAATGCTTTTCCGGTAATAATTACTAATTTCGGTGAAATTACCGAGACAGTTGCAATTTTGTCGTTAGCAATAGCAGCTCGTTTTATAGGAATTTGAAATTCCATCGCCAACGTTTCATTTACAGACATTCTCAGATGTTCTGCGTGCTTTCTGATGTGATAAATTTTAGTTGACGATTGATTTTGGCCAATTACGATTTTGCTGCTGAATGTAAACATTATTGCAACAGTCGCAATAATCAGCCCGGTTGTAAAACGATAACTTTGACCTAATGATATCATTTTTTATCTCCCTGACGTCTTCATTGAAAATATTTAGTTGTCATTTCTGCCTCTCTTGCGGCAGATATAAATTTAAATCAATATTGCAAATACGGTTTATTTATTCCTTGAATGCAAGATCGGGAACTTCTTCTTCCTGATTTTGCATATTCTTATTGCCTTGTTCTATCGTCGAAGGTTCTATTCGTCTGTCCGAATTAGGTGAAACGAAATATAGCCTTTCGAGTTTTTCTCCTGTCATCACTTCGACAATAAACGGCTTTGATTTTTTCTTAATAGGTTTTGCTTCCGCCAGCTGAACGTTTGCCGACGGTTTTTTAAATGACATGCTTACAAGTCCGGTAAGGACAT
>CAZKNI010000262.1:0-3147 GCA_964554055.1 uncultured Phycisphaerae bacterium
ATGGGATGGCGTATTAACAAGTTGGGATTGGGCGTGGCATAGCCCGGGTAGATTTGAAGGTCAAAATCAGTTATGGTTTGACGGTTCGGTGCATTGGATAGCTGTTGGGGATGATAAATGTTTATGGCGATTTAAGACGTATGACGGAATTCATTCGCCTTAGGTTGTTTGTTGTAGCGTGTTTTAAAAAAATAAGACGTCTAAAAAGTGTGATAAGGATATCGCGATGATAAAATTTGATTTTAATGGCGTATTTAGAATGAAATTTCCGTCTTATGAGTGTGAGGGGGGATATTTGCGGTTGCGATGCGAAAAGTTTATCGTCGATTCGCGGGAATGTAAGTGGGTTGGAAAGTCGGATATGTTGACGGCTAAAGTTGTGTTTGGCGATGTGAGCTTGGAGTGGCGAATATGCGTTAAAAATAACAAGCTTAAGATTAGCGTAGCAAATATCGGTAGGGCGGATGTGCGAATCGGTGCGATAGATTTGATTATAGAGGAGTTGATTGAGTCGCGGCAATATTGGCAATATGTAAATCATAATCCCGTTGTTTTTGAGTGCGGAGTTAGAACGGTGGCACTGAGCAAGGGGTTGATTAAATTTGACGATAGAAGCGATACGGTTACGGTTTTTAAACACAAAGAGACAGGGGATTCGTTGCTTTTTGGGGCGAATGCGATTGCACAAGCAACGACGTCGATTGAATTGATTCCCGAAAGCAAAGATTGGGATTCAACTTTTTCGGTCGGAGTGAAATTCGGGTTCGAATGTTTGCTTAAAGTCGGCAGGTCGGTTTCGGCGCCTGAATTGTCGATTATGTTCGGAAGCAATGCATTGGAGTTGTTGGAAGAGTATGGGAAATCTTGGCGTAGGAAATTTCGAAACAAGCGAAAGGATAAAATCGTCGGCTGGAATTCTTGGGATTATTATGCGGGAGCAATTACGGAAAAAGATATTATCGACAATGCGAGAGAGTTTAAAAGAATAACGGGTGTAAAAGACGGATATGTTATTCTTGACGACGGTTGGCAGGTACGGTGGGGGGATTGGCAGGAAGCGAATTATTATTTTCCGGGGGGACTTAAAAGAGTTGTTGCGAAAATAAAGGCATTGGGTTTGAAAGCAGGTATATGGATATCGCCTTATACTGCGCACGCGTATTCTATGATTGTTCGTCAACATAGGGAAGCTCTTTTGAAAAATGAAAAAGGTGAGTTCGTGATTGAGCAATTTTCGTGCGGGAGCGTTTATGTGCTCGACCCTTTACATCCAGCGACGAAAAAATATATCGCGGCGGTTTTTGGAAATCTCAAAAGAATCGGATTTGAGTATTTTAAAATAGATTTTACTTTCGCACTGGAGAAGGGTCGAGAATTTTACGGGGGAAAGAGTTTGCAGGAAGCATTGAGAGAGTCGGTAGCGAATATTCGGAAGGCGATAGGGGAAAATGCTTATTTGATGAGCGGCTGTTATTCGGTAGAGTCAGCTGGCGGAATTGTTGACGGTGCTCGCGTGTGTGCTGATATTCATAATTTTTGGGGACATGTCAGACGTAATGCGATTGAGATTGCGGGTAAATTCTGGATGGGGCATATTTGGAACAATGACCCAGATTTTCTTATTGTTCGTTCTCCTCGGACGAGCAGAGATGTATATTATAATCGTGCAGCAAATGCCAATCCTGCCGGTAATGTTTGGTTTGGCGGAAGGATACTTGATGTCGATGAAGTTGTTACGTGGGCAAGCCTTGTAATGTTAGCTGGGGGAGATGTTATTCTTTCGGATAATTTGCTAACGCTTAATAATGCGGGCAGGAAGATAATCAGAAAAGTTTTGGATAATGTTTTAGCGTTTCCAGCGTATCCGATAGATTTATTTTCGGATGAAGAGATTCCGTCAATATGGGTCGGGCGGACAGATAAGGGTTATCTTGTAGGCATTTTTAATTGGACGGAATCGCATCAGGATTACGAGTTTGACCCGAGTGCCTGCGATATCAAAAATATTACGGCAATAGAAGATGTTTGGGCGGGCAGGCGGATAAGTCTTGCTGAAAATGGCACGATTGTCTTTACGCTCAAACCTCATCAGTGTAGAGTGTTGAAATTTGTTTGTTAGCTTAGCGGGCAGCGGGAAAAAGAGGTTTAGGCTTGACATGCCCGGAAGAGATTGAGGATTGATGATTGAGAAGAAGAGATTGCCAAGCCCTAAAACTTCAATGTCAAAAGCTTGTTCCGGAAAGCTGAAATTTTCAGGATTAATCGCTTGTGCTAAAATGCAGCGTTATCCGGTTTTAGGGCTTGACAGGCCCGGAAAAATTGTCGATTGCGGGTTGCGGATTTGAGATTGCCGCGTCGCTTCGCTCCTCGCAATGACGAGCGTAACTCGTTCTTGCTCGCGTTGGCGGAAATCGCTTGTTTGATGCGATTATAAAGAATAGGCTTGTGGCTGACGAATGCTTCGTCAGCGACAAGCCTATCAGCTTTTAAATTCTCTCTCGCAAACAGGCACAGCCTGTTCTCGCTCGCGAGGAAAGATGCTGCGACGATGAAAATCATTCCCCGCGAACGAGCTTAAAGATAACGAAAAATCTTTCGCAGGCACAGCCTGTTCTCGCTCGCGACGAAAGATGCTGCAACGATGAAAAACGTTCCCCGCGCCGCCCCTTGTGGAAAAAGAAGAGATTGCTGCGCTCCGCCTGTCAGCTTCGCTCACAATGACGAGGGAAGAATTGCGAATTTCGGATTGTGGAATGCGGATTGAGAAGAAGAGGGATTGTTTCGCTCCTTCGGGACTCACAATGACTCTGTGCGGGAGCGAAAATTACGAATTCGAATTTGTCGCGTGCTGTGCTCGTTGCACTCGCTTCGCAGCGTGAGCGGAAACGGTCAACGGTTTACGGCCAACGGTCTACGAAAAATATAGATTGCTGCGCTCCGCCTTCGGCTGCGCTCGCAATGACGCGGGCACAGCCCGATTTTGCGCTTTCGCGTTGAGGCATGATGCAATGAGCAACTTTATTGGAGCGCGTAACGCTGCAATGCGAATCAGTCCTCAATCTTAAATCATCAATTCTTTATCTTTCCTCACGACGCGAAGTTTCGCGAAGCGAAACGCAGCGCATAAACAGGCTCTGCCTGTCAATC
>CAZKNI010000263.1:0-3917 GCA_964554055.1 uncultured Phycisphaerae bacterium
AATTTTTATTTTGCCTTAAAAGTGGGTAAACTCGCCTAAATTTTTCATTTCTCCGTATTGTTGAAGTTTGTTTTTTGATTTTGGCACAATAATTGCAAATTGTTAGCTGCAGTCGGCGGAGTACCGGCAGAAACGGAGTCATGGATGATGAGCAAGCAACAAGAAGAGAAAACAAGAAAGACATCGGACGGTTCGGATTATATGAATTGGAACGATGTCAAAAATCTTGCGCGTCGTGTAATACGCTCAGCGAGTCTGGCAGTTATGGTGCACGGCGAGCTTGATGTTTTTACGGAAGACAAAAAAGAGGAACTCGGTAACGGAGAAAAGTTAACAGGATAAACAAAATGCTTTACGGAGTATATCTATCAGCAGCAGGTATGGCGTTAAATCAACATCGTCAGGATGTTGTGGCAAATAATCTTGCTAATGTTGATACGCCCGGATTTAAGAGGAATCTCGCTGTTTTTAAGCAGAGAAGCCTCGAAGGAAAGCCCGGCACGATAGATGCAAAATTTTTGCCTTCGAATCTGAAATCGGCGTCCGGAGGAGCATTCGCTCAAAAAGTTTATACCGATTTCTCCGCTTCTGCAATAGAACATACGGGGAGGAATTTGGATATAGCGATACGGGGTGACGGATTTCTGATGATTAAGGACGGAAAGGAAATACGACTTTCTCGCGACGGAAGATTGACAGTTGTCGATGGGAAGCTTGTTCGCGAGAGTGACGGTAAAGAAGTGCTTGATGCGGACGGGAGGGCGATAGAGTGCGGAGAAGTTTCATTAAGCGAGATAAAAATAGATTCTCGCGGCGGGGTTTGGGCAAAAGGAGCTAAGGTCGGACAAATCGGTATCGTTGATGTTCCGGAGAAAGAACGATTGCGTAAACTGGGAAAAGGATTGTTTTCGCTTGAAGGTCAAAAATATCAGCTTCGTGATGCATCTGTTGTTTCCGGTGCGATAGAGTCGAGCGGGGTAGAACCTGCGAAAGAGCTTGTGGAGATGATAAAGACATCAAGAAGCTTTGAGCTTAATGCAAAGATGTTGTCTATGCAAGATGAGACGCTTGGCAGATTAATAAACGAATTAAGTAAATTATGATGAGGAGTAAATCGTAATGAGTATGACGGCGATGAATACAGCTGCGACAGGTTTACAGGCATTGTCAGTGAAGCTTGATGTCATTGCCAATAATCTTGCTAATGTTAATACAGTTGGCTTTAAACGTTCGCGGACAAATTTTGAAGATTTATTGTATCAAGTTAGGCGTGAGCCAGGTGTTGAAAATTCATTGGGCAATACGAGTCCGGCAGGTTTGGAAGTCGGAACGGGTGTGATGCTTAGCTCAACTCAGCTATTGCACGAACAAGGGAGTTTTCAGAATACGGGCAGAAATCTCGATCTTGCAATTGACGGATTGGGATTTTTTAAAGTCAAGATTTTCGATGATATGGGTCGAAACGGAATAGGATATACGAGAGCTGGGAATTTTTTCGTTAATCCCGACGGAGAGCTTGTTTTAGGTAATCGTAACGGATTTACGCTTGAGCCTTCGATAACAGTTCCCACGGATTATACGTCAATAACAATAACGTCTGACGGAAAAGTTAATGTTATGACGCCCGGGAGCTCGACTCCGGAAGAAGTGGGGCAGATTGAGTTGGCAAGATTTATTAATCCGGAAGGGTTACTTGCTCGTGGCCAAAATATTTTTGTCGAAACAGATGCATCGGGTCCTCCTATTGAGGGGAATCCGACAGAAGACGGATTGGGCTCTGTTGTTCAGGGCTCATTGGAAGCTTCGAATGTAGAGCCTGTTCACGAGCTTGTGGATTTGATTCAGACACAACGTTCGTTTGAACTTAATAGCAAGACAATACAAGCAGCAGATGAGATGTTGCAGGTCGTAGGCCAACTTAAACGGTATTAGGATAGAGTAGATGTATAGGAATGTAGCTGAGACAATTAGAATTTTCGTAATGGCAATGGCACTGTTGTCGAATTGCTATTTGTCGGCGTCTGCGGAGAGTCAGCGGACGTCGAGAATGGGCATTGTCGAAGTTCGGCTTTGGTCTCAAGCGACGGTCGATACGAATCAGATAACGTTGGGGCAGATTGCAACAATTACCGGCGTCGGCGAGGATGTAGCTGCTCTGGGCGCGTTGCGGATTGCAGAAAGTGTTGTCGGAAGGGGGAATTTGGTGATTCGGGCGTGGCAGATAGCAAATCAAATTGCAAAGGCTGGATTTGACCCTGTAAATATAGAGATTACGGGGGCAGCAAGGTGTAAGGTCAATATTGTCAAAAAAGCGAAACAGGTATCCGAAGTTGGGAATGATGAGGGGACGCTTAAAGTGCAATCTCGCGTTGCTCCTCGGGCATCTCTTGAGGCAAAGATTCGAAGAATGATTTGTGAGCATTTGCAGAAATATACGGTGCATGGAGCACATCGGCTCAAGATAAAATTTAACCCTGTTGTGCGAGATTTACTTGCATTGAGCGAGCCTGCATATCAATTTGAAATTAGCCCTCAAAAGCGACGTCCGAGATGGATAGGTTTGGTAGCTCTGAAAGTACGTGTGTTTCAGAAAGGTGAGTTGATTCAGACTGTTCCTCTTTTAGTTCAGGTTGATTTGTCTGTTAAGGTGTTGATAGCAAAGAGAAAGATAAACAGTAAAGCGATTTTGAGTGAGCGTGATGTAGAATGGACGTGGAAGAACGTAACGCAGATTCGCGGTAAAGAGCCTGTCGATATGAATGAGCTTGCGGGATTTCGCAGTAAGCATTTGATACCTGCGGGAACGATATTGACGAAGGATTTGTTTGAGCCTATTCCTCTTGTGAAGCGAGGTCAATTGGTTACGGTGATTTATCGAAACGGTGGGCTTGAGATAAAGACGGTAGGGAAGGCAATGGAGACGGGTTGTAGGGGAGAAATTATTCCTGTTCGTAATGAACGGTCGAAAAATGTTTTTCGAGCTAAAGTTTTGAGTACGGGTAAGGTTTTAGTAAGTTCATCTTCTGTCGGAGTAAGTTCGTCGGGATACAATCTGACAGTCGGGAGTGAAAAATGATACGCGTGATGATGTGGTTGATGCGGACATTGATTCCAATGGCAATGTGGATGCAGGCGTTAGTCTGGCCTGGGATAATATGTTATGGCCAAACATCTTCATTATTCCGTCAGGCTGACGCCCGCTCCGCTCCGCTGACGCTTCGTCCTGCGAGAAGCTCTTCGATAGGCGGTTCAAGCAGCGCGATAGGTAATATCTCTTTCTTTGCAGTTAAACCTATTCCCAAACGTGTGTTTAAAATCGGAGATATTATTACGGTTATAGTGAGGCAGAAATCGGTTTATAAGCATGACGGGACGAATGACTTGAGCCGAGAAGTTGAATGGAAGGCAGAACTTAAGGATTGGATTAGGCTTAAGAGCTGGAAGCTTGTTCCGGATACATTGCCAGCGGGGGACCCGAAAATTAATTTTAAACTGAACAGAAGCTTTAAGGGTGAAGGAAAGAAGGATCGTAAAGATGAAGTTGTTACTCGGATATCGTGCAAGGTAATAGATGTGCTGCCTAATGGCAATCTTGTGCTTGAAGGTGGCCCGGATGTTATAGAAACAGACGGAGAGAAGCAAGTATATACTCTTACGGGTACGTGCCGAAGTGAAGATATAGCGGCAGATAATACGATTCTTTCGACTCAGCTTTATAATTGTCATTTTAAGCGTGAAAGTAGCGGCGCTGTTCGTGATGCGATGCGTAGAGGCTGGGCGTATAGATTGCTTGATATTATTAGGCCATTTTGAATGTTTATGATTGTGATAGGTGATGATGAGTGTTAGCAAAAAGAATTTTGGTAAGAAGATGAAAGCGGAAAGTGTGATGAAAAAGTCAGCGTTGATTGTTTTGT
>CAZKNI010000264.1:0-3444 GCA_964554055.1 uncultured Phycisphaerae bacterium
TTAAGAGGTCCAGCCGAACTGGAGGATGTCTGGTCGGAGTATAAGCCTGAGGTTACGGGAATTCCGCAAAGTTGGGGAAACAATGGTAAAGGCGGGTGTATTGTAACCGAAAAAGGGACAAATATTGTTTTGTTTCGTGCATATAGCGGTCCTCGTCATTTGAAAGCTGACCAAAAACTATCATTTAGTTTTTCTTTGTTGATTACTCCCGTTAAACCTCGTGACCCGAAGCATTGGTGCAATCCGCAACAGTGGAATTGGCGGTATAGTATGTTAACAAAACCTCTTGAACAAGTTAAATTGCTTGGAGCTAACATAGTAACGGCATTTCATGGCAGTCCTCAGAATCCGTGGATTAATTATCCTTTTATCGCGTCGAATAAGCTGAAAAACTGGATAAATCAGGTTCACAAATTAGGAATGAAGGCTAAAATATATTATACGATTGGAGAACTCAGTAATCACGCTGTAGAGTTGTGGGCACTCCGAAGTTTTGATAATGAAATATTAGCTTCCGGAAAAGGCGGTGGGGGCGAATGGCTTCGAGAACATTTAATTGATAATTATCACCCGAAATGGTACTGCACACCTTACGGAATTGAAAATCCGGCGGATGCATCGCTTGCATTAACGGGAATGAATAGATGGTTTAACTATTATGTTGAGAGTGTTAAGTGGTTGGCGCAAACGGCGCATATTGACGGAATCTACTACGATGGTGCTCGTTTTAGCCGAAAGATTATGCAGCGTGTCAGACGCGTACTCGATCAAGTCAGACCTGGTTGTTTATTGGATTATCATTCGGGTAATACCATTACAAGACGGTCGAATGCCTATAATGACGCGATGGAACATCTTCCGTATCTCGATAGTACGTGGATAGGAGAAGGTTTTAATTATAATTGCGGCCCCGATTTTTATATGGTGGAATTATCCGGCATTCCGTTCGGGGTGCCCAATAATATGCTGGAGGGTGGAGGAAATCCGTGGCGGGGAATGATTTATGGAATGGCTGCCCGATATATTGAAAATCAAGCGGGGGCTCCAACTACTATGTGGGAGTTTTGGGATAAATTTGGTATTCAAGAAACAAGGATGATAGGCTATTGGGACAAGAATTGTCCTGTTAAGACTAACCGAAAGGACGTGTTAGCTACTGTGTATCTGAAAAAAGATAAAGCTCTTATAGCTATTGCTAGCTGGGCGCCTGAGGATGTATTTTGTAAATTGGAAATTGACTGGCAGTATTTGGGGTTAAATCTACGTAAATCAAGATTATATGCCCCTGCTATCCCCGGATTTCAATGTAGTAGAAACTTTTCTATTAACCAACAAATTCCAGTTACGCAAGGGCGAGGTTGGCTTTTGATTGTTGATGAGAAAAAAGGAGAGAGATTGCCATTTGCTCCGGCTATCTTATCGACAGAAAAAGTACTGATTGAAGATAACTTTTCGAAAGGAAAACTCACTAAAAATTGGAAGATATATAAGACAAAAGGAATAGTATCAGAAGTGAAATTAGCATCGCAAGGCTTGATTATAAAGGGACCGTCCGATAGTGAAGTTTATCTTGAACGAACGTTACCTGCGAATACCAAAGCAATCGAATGTTGCCTTCGATTTCCTATTGATACTGCACTCTGGCAACGTAAAAGATTAGCGGGCCTGCAAGCTCCTGGCCTTTCGCTTATATGGCCCGGTGGTACGGTACAAGTAAATTTTGCGGGAAAAGGCGCTTTTGTTATCAACGATCAAATTATGGATCATATGTATCGCTTTGTTCCTTCTTTGATGAGACGAAAAAAAGCCGGATGGGTTTATTGGCGGATATGGTGGGATAATAAGTATATCTATGTCGAAGCATCCTCCAACGGCAAAAAGTGGGAGACGATGCGTGCGATACCGCGTAGTTTATTTGAGGGTAATCCTATTGCGGTTAGGATTGGCAAAATAGGAAAACATTATGGTTGGCCTCGTACCAACAAACTCGAGGGTAAAGGAAAGATTCAGAAGGCAATATACAAATACGTACGAGTGTTGGGCAGTTGATGATCCATACCTCAGGTTGGATATATCAAATGGGCGGAACCGCTTACCGATAGAGATTTGCCCGCAGGCTATGAGATGTTAGGACAATGCGTAAGCGGCCTGAATTCAACCTGCTGGTTTCGCAGCTATTGGCAGATAGTTTATGTGTCAAAATAGAATATAATAATAAATCACTCGAACCGACCGATGGTCAAAATTACAGTTATTATCCTAAATTCACAATCCCTCCTCAGCCATTCCTCCTCCAGCCCCTAATTCCGTCTTGACAATCCCCGCGGGGAAAATGAGAATAGAAACATATTGACATTTGCTAATATCGACAGATTATTACAGGGGCGACTAATGCCAAAAGAAGCACAAGCACGAATAAAAATAAACACGCTATCGGCAAAAACAAGCTGACGTTTTTTTCAGTGCCGAACGTTTCACTTTACATTAAAGCGTTGAGGAACAAAATTATTATGGCTAATAACAACAATCACAACGCCGAACCTCTCGAAAGTCAATTGTGGAAAGCTGCTGACAAGCTCAGAAAAAACATCGACGCTGCTGAATATAAACATATTGTATTAGGGCTGATTTTTCTGCGGTACATATCGGATGCATTTACCGATTTATACGAAAAGCTGCAATCGGGCGAAGGTGAATATGCCGGTGCCGACCCGGAAGATATAGACGAATACCGTGCGGAAAATGTTTTTTATGTTACGCCCCAAGCTCGTTGGCCTTTTTTGCAATCAAAGGCGAAGGATACGGGAATCGGTAAATATATCGACGTCGCTATGGATTTGATAGAAAAAGAAAACCCATCGTTAAAGGGTGTGCTGCCGAAAGTATATGCACGAGGAAATATCGACCCTATTAGTATAGGCGGGCTAATAGACCTTATAAGTAACATTGCTTTTGATAAAGCAAAAGAAAGAAGTGCGGATATCTTAGGCCACGTTTTCGAATACTTTTTAGGTCGGTTTGCCTTAGCGGAAGGCAAGAAAGGCGGACAGTTTTATACGCTAAGATGCGTTGTTGAGCTACTGGCAAGGAACGAAAAATAAGGCATATTAGTAAATATTCCGTTTTTTCGTAACGCCGCCAGCAGGAAAAATAGTCGATTGTAGCCAAAATGAGGTTTTGGGATGGGTTCTAATTAAAATGAAGGAAAAGAGTTATTAGAGACGCTGGAGATTGTAAATGACAAACTTAGCAAAAGACGAAAATTATATAGAATGGATTAAAAAGTTAAAGCAAAAGTTTCGTCAATATCAACTCAAGGCAGCACTTAAGGTTAATTCTGAACTTATTAATTTCTATTGGGAATTGGGAAGAGAAATTGTTGAAAAACAAAAAAAGACAAAGTGGGGAAGTAAATTCTTGGAGAGATTGAGAAAAGATTTGATG
>CAZKNI010000265.1:0-3952 GCA_964554055.1 uncultured Phycisphaerae bacterium
TCGAAACTTTCCCGCAAATGCAAAATGTATGCCAACAAATCTTCAGGCGTACTCTTATCCTCTCTCGCTTCAGGTCCGCCTGAAAGTGCTAACAAATATTCCGCCCGCGTTATCGGATTACTCAACGTCTCATACGCTTGATTAATCTGTGATGCTATTTGCATACTTAACATCATAACATTCTCAACATCATTACTGTGAAAATCCGGGTGAACAAGCTTTGACAATTCTATAAAACGCTTCTCAAGTTCACTTTCTTCTATATCGAATTTTCTATCAAGCCCGAACAACGCAAAATAATCTACAGCTCTGTCCAAATCGAAAAGCGTATTACAACTTTGACAAACAACAGGCGAAAACATCTGAGAATTACATTTGTTGCATCTGTGAGGATATACCGTTTCCTTATTCATTCTTCACACCTTAAGATAAAATTCCTTATATTCCGAAACTTGCTCCGCAACTGCAGCTCTGTTTAGCGTTCGGATTCTTAAATACAAATCCTCTGTTGAGCAAATCGTCATTAAAATCTATTGTCGTCCCGTTCAGATAAAGATAACTTTTGGGGTCGCATATGATTTTTACGCCATAACAATCAAACACTTCATCAAATTCGTCAGGCTGAGAAGCCAAATCAAGAGTATATGTAAATCCGCTACAGCCGCCACCTTTGATGCCGACCCTAAGATAAGTCTCTTCCCCTGACTGCTGTTCCGCAAAAATCCTTTTAATTTCAGCCGCCGCTTTTTCCGTTAATTCTATTGCCATAATTCACACACCTTTCCAAAACATCAAAGCTTACAACAAAATAATGCAAAAACGCATCTTCCGAAACGAAGCATATTCGCATCATTTCCTATTAAAGCTACAAAGTCGTTTCATATTATTCCCTTTTATCGGAGCCATTCACAACCTGTTTATCTTTCGACACTTTTATTCGCTTACGCTGCAGGTCTTCTATCGCTTTCTTGATTGCGTTTTCCGCCAATACCGAACAATGCATTTTTACGGGCGGCAATGCCAGTTCATTCGCTATATCCGTATTCCGTATCTGCTCCGCCTGCTCTAATGTCTTTCCTTTTATCCATTCCGTCGCCAACGAACTGCTCGCAATAGCGCTGCCGCACCCATAAGCTTTAAATTTGGCATCAACAATATTGTTATTTTCATCAACCTGAATTTGCAGCTTCATCACATCGCCACATTCCGGCGCTCCGACAATACCCGTCCCGACATTGTCGGACTCCTCGTCGAGCGAACCGACATTTTTAGGATTCTTATAATGCTCCAAAACTTTTTCGTTATATCTCATAGCAACATCTCCGAAAAATCATTCTTAAGTTCCAAAAACTCTCAAAAACGCAATTCTTTGCCCTGTTTAGCCATCTCATAAAGGGGCGAAAGCTCACGTAATCTGTTAACTTCTTCGACAACTCGTTTAATTACATAATCAATCTCATCGGACGTATTAAATCTTCCCAACGAAAATCTAATCGAATTATGAGCCAAAACATCAAGCACACCCATAGCACGAAGAACGTGCGACGGCTCTAAAGATGACGATGTACACGCAGAGCCGCTCGAAACCGCTATCTCGCTTATTCCCAGCATAAGCGCTTCACCTTCAACCCATGCAAAACTTATATTCGCTGTATTGGGCAATCTTTCTTCCGGATGTCCGTTAAGAGTTACTCCCTCAAGCTGTTCCGACAAACTGCGATAAAGTTTATCTCGCAATTTTCGCAATCGATTAGCGTCCTCTTCCATTTGGCTTTTAGCGATTTCCGATGCCTCCCCAAGCCCCACAATCCCGGGGACGTTGAGAGTACCCGAACGCATCCCCCTTTCATGCCCGCCTCCGTGAATTATAGGCTCACAACGAACACGAGGATTTTTACGCCTAACATACAGCGCACCTATTCCTTTAGGCCCGTATATCTTATGAGCTGATAAGCTCAACAAGTCTATGCCCATTTGCTCTACGTCTATCGGAATTTTCCCGAATGCTTGCGTAGCATCCGTATGAAAAAGAACTCCTTTCGATTTACATATTGTCCCAATCATCTCTATAGGCGCTATCGTACCGGTTTCATTATTCGCTGCCATTATCGAAACTAAAATCGTATCCTTTCGAATAGACTCCGACAACAAATCAATATCTACAACTCCGTATTTATCAACAGGCAAATACGTGATTTCATATCCCTGCGACTCGAGCCACTTACAAACATCGAGTACAGCTTTATGCTCCGTTTTACACGTAACGATATGTTTGCCCTTTTCTGCCAATAACCTCGCAATTCCCTTGATAGCAAGATTATCTGCTTCCGTTGCCCCTGATGTAAATATTATTTCTTCAGGCGTAGAGCCTATCATATCCGCCACTTGTACACGTGCCTTTTCGACCGCATCACTCGCCTCCCAACCGAACCTATGATGAATGCTTGCAGGATTGCCGAACTTCTCACAAAAATATGGCAACATTGCATCGAGAACACGCCTATCAACAGGCGTCGTTGCATTATTATCCAGATATATCGTTTTATCCATCTATACCTATCTCCTAATTTAGTGCCAACAAGTTCGTTTACCTCTTGGAAATATCTGCTACTGTTATACTCTCTAAAAACTCCTCCAATCTTTCTTGAACAATGTGAATAGGCTCACGTAACGGACACCTTTTCACAACGCTGCACTTTTTCCCTTTGCGATCAAACGCAAGACATTGTGCAAGCTCTATAGGCCCTTCCATCACCCCTATCAATTTCCTAAGCGTAATTTGCCCGGGTTCAACCGCAAGAGTATATCCCCCGTTTGCCCCACGGACAGACTGGACCAAACCTGCCCTGCTAAGCTGTTTCATAACATTCATCAATAACCGCAACGGCAAATCATATTGCTCAGCTATTTCCCTTGCGCTAACAATCCTGTTTTTAGGCCGAGAGAGATACGAAAGAGCAATCAACGCATATCCGCTTTTTCGTGTCAGAGTCAACATACGCTTATTCCATTTTCTCCTATTTCATTTTTGCAACCTATAACATTTAATTATATAGCACTAATTTGGTGCTATTTCAAGAAAAAAAACAATCCGCATCAAAAAAAGCGGATTGTTTTTGCTTACCTTAAGACATCTCGTTATTTTTTTCTGCCTTTTTTATATTTCTCTCGCCAAGCCTCTGCATAACTTGCCCCGCATTTCGGACACTTATCATCAAACATCCCCGTCTTCGGGTCCATTTTCATAATAAAAACTTCTCCGCATTTCGGACACTGGACAGCCTGCGTAAGAGTTTTCTTTCCGCCGCATTTGGGACAATCCAATTTCAACGGACCCATCATCGGTCCCATATCGCCGGGCTTTTGCATTTTTTGAAGCTCTTTTATCGTATAATAAACAACAGCTCCGCATTTTGTACATTTAAACGGAATTTTCTTATTAAGATTAATTTTGCTCGACCCGCCTGTAGCTGCATCCCATACGGTAAGCAATGCCATCGCAAGAACAATAACCGTCAGAATAACAAGCGGAACAGGCTGACCGCCTGCGCTACCGCCTATCGTTACTCCGGAAAACCCCGTTCGCACCAGAGACGACCTGTTACGCATAATAACACCCTTTCAAAATTATATTTACGGTAAAGACCATAATCCGATTACTTTCTAAATTATTGAGCACCTTTGGCAAATATTCAAGAAAAATCTGCCTATATCCACACTTTTTTACCTTAATAAATTCCTTCCACATATTACATGTCATCTTCCCAGCCTTCCTTTCCGATGAGTTTAACAAATCGACATCCTAAAACAGGCTCTTTGAAAATTTCTCCGTTAGCTTTTTTTATCTTAAAAAGTGTTTGATGCTCCATCGGGCCTACAGGTATCACCATTATCCCCCCTTCACTCAATTGTTCTAATAATGCCTCCGGAATATTCGGCGAGCCTGCTGTTA
>CAZKNI010000266.1:0-8348 GCA_964554055.1 uncultured Phycisphaerae bacterium
GCATTTGAACGAAACTCTCTGCAAACAAATATTAATTCGCTGCAAATTACACTCGAAAACGTTACAGCAAGTGAATCACAGATAAGAGATGCTGATTTTGCGTATGAGACATCTCAGTTGACACGAGCACAGATTCTTACACAAGCAGGGACATCGGTTTTGAGCATTGCCAATCAGACGCCCCAATCGGTATTGTCTCTGTTGGGACGATAGAAATATTTAAATAGCGGATAAGCCCGACATTGTTACTATAAATCACGGTCAGGCCTCGCATTGCGTCTGTTTGCAATGCGGGGCTATTATTTTATTTCATGACAGAGAGTAATTCGTCAAGTTTTATGATTGCAAAACCGGTGGCTGTATCGCTTATACCGTAAGGTAAAACGAGATTGCCGTTGTGAATCAAGCCGCCACAGGAATATACGACATTTGGCACGTATCCGCTGCTTTCTCCTTCAATGGGTTCTAGAAGAGGCTCTTTTAATGTTCCGATTACTTTTGAAGGGTCTTTTAAATCCAAAAGTATCGCGCCGATGCAATATCGCCTCATAGGGCCTACACCGTGAGTTATCAAAAGCCAGCCGGCGTCGGTTTTTAGGGGAGAGCCACAATTTCCGACTTGTATTGTTTCCCACAAGTATGTCGGTGTATATATGATTTCGGCATCGTTCCAAATACATACGTCATCGGATTTCATCAGAAACAGATTCGTTCCGTCGATTCGTCCTATCATATAATATTTGCCATCAAATTTTTCGGGAAATAATGCCATTCCTTTGTTTTGGGCACATTTTCCATGAAGAGTTTGGACATGTCCGATTCCATCTGTTCTGACTTCTATTAATTGTGGCAATATGCTTCTGCCGTTGAAAGCTGTATATGTACCGTAAACGATGGACTCGCCGTTTTCATCGGTAAACGCAACAAGTCGCATGTCTTCTATTCCTTGCGATTCGCTTTCGCTAATAGGAAAGAGAATCATCTCTTCAATTTGATCGATGTCATCAAATTTTACTCGATAATCGGAGCGTGAAAGCCAACTCATTACGTTTGCAATTCGCTCGAATTCAGAATCTTTTTTTCTGTCTTGTCGCTTTCTCGCTAAAAGTTCTGTAAGTTCCGGGTCTGTAAAGATATTGGGCAGCTCTACGAGAATTTCCTCGACAATTGGCCCTGTAATGTTCATTTGTTCTAATTTGCGACGAAAGATTTTTTTGTCGTAGCTTGTGTCGTGTGTCATTTTGACTTGTCGGACTCTTAGCCTTGGCGGATTTACAGTTATATTGCCATCTGGCCCGATTAATCCTCTCCTAAAGACAATGGAAGAAACATGTCCTTCTCCGACAGCTCTGAGGCTCATTATGAATCGAAGATATCCGTTATCGACCCCTTGTTGATTATGCGCTGGAATCATAGAGGGATTGAACAGCGCTGCACATTCAAAGGCATATTCCATTGTAAAATGTGCCCCGAGAAGCCATTTTCGCTTTGTATCGACGCTCGTGTCTATAGAGGCTTGTTGAGAAAGATTTTCGAAATGTTCTTCGAGTATCTCGGTAAAATTGATGTGATTTTTTTCGAATAGGTTTCGCACTTTTTGCAATTCTTGCTCAACGGTTTTTTCATCAAAATTTAGAACAGTTTTTATTATTCTGTTAGCATTAGCTTGGCCTGGCCAGAAAAAACGGGCTAATTTTCTTTCAGGCGTTGCCGGAATTTTATAATGTAACCGTTGAATATTGATTTTTCCGCTCATACAGATTTCCTCAAAGTTGTCGTGCTGTAATAATATAAATGTATTATTACATTTTACTGTTTTTTCATATAAGTCAACCCTAAAGCTTGTAATATAGCGGAGATTACAAAGTTGAAAGGTTTATTGAAATGAGGCAGGAAATATACATCTGTCATTGCCAAATCAAATAGAGTCATTTGTTTTTGAATTGCAAGTGCCAGATAAAAAATGCATTCCGTATGGCTTGTTTTTCCATAAGAACCTATTTGTGCTCCTATTAATCTAAATGTATCTTGTTCATAGATAAGCTTTATTGCGACATCTTCATATTCGTTCATAAATTCCGGTCTGTCATTATCGACATAGAAGGAGCTTCCGACTTTAAATCCCATTTTTTGTGCAGCTGATTCGCTTAGCCCTGTGCTGGCTAATTTATTTTCAAAGACACAAATTGCATTTGTTCCTGCAATGTTTTCGAGTTTTATTTGTTCAAATCCGTTGATATGACTTGCAGCTACGACGCCCGTTTTAACTGCATTTGTAGCGAGCGCTACGTGTTGATGTTGTTTCGTTACAGCATGATAGAGAGCAGCTGCATCTCCGATTGCATAAACATCGGGAATTGACGTTTGCATAAATTGATTTACAATAATGGCACCGTTTTTGATTTTTTCAGCTTTTGGCAACAGTTCGGTGTTAGGCTTGAATCCGACGCATTGTACAATCATATCCGCTTCAAAATTTCCCTTGCTCGTAACGATTCCTTTCACTTTTCCATTTGGCCCTTCGATATATTCCGTTAATTTTGCACCTAATACGAGATTAATCCCCGATTTTCTGATGTCATTTTCGAGTCTGTCTGTAAATTCCGTGTCAAAATAGAGAGGGATAACTCTATCTTGCAAATCAACAAGCGTTACTTTTTTTCCTTTGAGATGATAAGCTTCTGCCAATTCAATTCCGATGTAACCTGCGCCAATGACAGCTACACTTTTAATGTCAGGGTCATTAGCTTTTTCAATTAAAGTAGCTGCGTGTTGAAACAGTTTACAGATGTGAATATTCTCAAGCTCGCTATTTTTAACTTTGAAATCGATAGGCCATGAACCTGCTGCATATATAAGTTTGTCGTAATTGACAATATATTGCTTGTTTGTGTCAAGGTTGACAGCTGTTACTTGTTTTTTGTCTGTATCGATGTCAATGACTTCTGTTTTCATATGAATTTCGGCGCCAAGCTGTTGAAGCTCATCACAGTTCGCATAAAAAAGGTCGTCAACTCTTTTAACAATTCCGCTTACAGTGAGGGCAATTCCGCAGCCTAAAAAAGATATGTTATCATTTCTGTCGAAAGCTATTACTTTGAGTTCTTTGTTTTGCGACAGAAGAGTTCTGATTGCAGATGTGCCTGCATGATTGATTCCAACGATGATAATTGTTTGCGACATGCTAAATCTCCCGGACAGTATTGTTTGTAATTATTATCTGTTGCAAATTATTATTGATTATATAGAATATTTATCAATTATTCAAAAACAAATATAAAAATTATTTGCTTCAACAAGAGAAAATTTATTTTAAAATATCTATATAGTGTACAAAACCCCATAATAACAATATGATTCTGTCAATATTTCGGCAAAAGCGGCTTAAAAAGATAAATTATTATTGATATGTGTTTCGAGAAATCTAATGTAATTATTTTTCATACTGATCAGCAACGCTTCGATTGTGTGGGTTGTAACGGTAATTCTTTTATTCAAACACCTAATATAGACAGTATAGCGGAGCAGGGCGTAAAATTTACGAGACATATTTCCTCAAATCCTGTTTGCATGCCATCGCGGGCAAGTTTGTTTACCGGTATGTATCCGTTAGGTCATAATGTTCGCGTTAACGGTGTTCCGTTGAATAGAAGAAAATATCTCTTGAGTAAGAACGAAAAGGACAGCGAGCGATTAACGCAGACGCTTATTGCTGAACCTCAAACTTTAGCGGATATTTTCAAGCGGAATGGCTATAGAACAGCTGCGTTCGGAAAGCTTCATTTTACGCCTCATCTTGCGCCTGTACAATATCGTTTTCCGGAATCTTATGCTATGTGGCAGGAGGAATCGAATGAAATCGAAAATTGGACTGGCCCATATTATGGCTTTGATTATGTAAAGTTTGTTCTCGGACACGGAGAGTATCCGTGTTTTATAGGAGGACATTATAGCAAGTGGCTAAAGAAACATCATCGCGAAATATATGACAAAGTCAGATTACAGGACAATCGGAAATATCCTGTCTTAAAACAGAGAGATTTATATCCTTCGATTGTTCCTTCAGAGTTACATAATACAAATTGGCTTGCGGAAAATGTGTGTGATTATTTGAAGCAATATTCGGACAACGAAAAGCCGTTTTTCGTTTTTGTAGGTTTTCCCGACCCGCATCATCCGTTTACGCCATCTTACGATATTGTGAAAGAATTCGAAAATGCTGATGTGCATCAGCCAATTGACCCGAAAGGACAAGCAGCGAAAAGCTCAAGCGTAATGTCAGAATTAATACAAAACAAAGCTGTTAATCTGTCTGACGATGAGTTGATGACTGTTATTCGTTATACGTATGCGATGATATATCAAATAGATTTGGCTATCGGGAAAATTTTATCATGTCTGAAATCGCAAGGTTTGTGGGATAGAACAGTTATTGTCTTTACGTCCGATCATGGCGATTGGCTTGGCGACCATAAATTGCTATATAAAGCTGATATTGGCTGCGATTCTTTATTACATACGCCATTAATAATGCGATTTCCACGAGCTAATATTTATGAACGGGAAATAAATCTTCCCGTGAGTAATTGTGATGTTGCGCCTACGTTATTAAATTATTGCGGAATTGATGTTCCTTTCGAAATGCATGGCGAAAATATATCGGGTATATTGGGAACGTCAGATAGAGCTGTTTTTGCCTTTGCAATTTATGAAGATTTGCGATTGTTGAATTATACGCTATATACATCGCAATATCGTTTTACATATTATCCTAACATCGATTATTGCGAACTTTATGATCATTGGAAAGATAAAGATGAAATTTATAATATAGCTGATTCACATAAATCTTTATGTAACGAATTTATAAATTGTTTGGGAACAGTTGCGTTGAAATATTCGTCATCAGCAATAGGCAGAATAGCGGACTGGTAAAAATGTGTTATCGTCATTCTCGATTAATATGATATGATTATTCGCTTGTATCACTTTTAAAATTCATACTTGTGCGTGCAATGTACATTCCGACAAGCCATGCAACGAGTACGACGAGATAAAATTGTCCTATGATTGCTTGAATGATAGCTAACATTCGGGCTAATGGAGAAATAGGGACAATATCTCCGTATCCCAAAGTTGTCATTGTTACGAAACTGTAATATAAAGGTATAATTGTCTTTGCCCCGCCAAACTCCATAAGCTCTTGTTGTGTATATGCTCCTGCCGAGATTACGAATGAGTTTGGCTGAAATATCTCGATTAGAGAATATAGGAGCGACCATAAAAGGCCTAAAAGTAAATATACAGACAAAGATGCCAAAATCGTATTCAGGTTAACGGATTGAATATCTCGAAAATTGTTTGTTATTGTAATTATGACCCAAGCAAGAAACACAACACCTATTATGTGCGTTATTATGACTAAAAATTTCATTTCAAAAAAAAGACGAAGACACTGGCAAATTATAGCGGGAATAGCTAATGTCGATGCTATAATTACAGCTAATCGGGTTTTGCTAACTGCAAAGACAGCTGAAGCAAAGACAGCAAAATATAATATTGTAATTAAAATGGAAGCAATTGTTTCGTTGAATAAATATAATATTGGCGAGAGAAGCATCATGAGCATTAAAGTAACGAGTAGCGTGCCAAAACGATAATTATCTATTGTGCCGCTTGCCCGCGTCATTTATTTTCCTTTGGCGGAATTTGATTGCTGATTTTAGAGTTTACTTTTTGCTTCTTTTTATGTGTTGAGTTAGGCGCATTTGTTTTTGACCGATTAGATTTTAAAATAGGCTGATTTTTGGTAGAGCTTCCGTATCTTATGCTGCCACCGATATAGCCCGAGCTTTTTATTCTTGTTGTTCTTTGAGCTGGCTTTGTTAATTTCGGTTCTTTATATTTAGCTGTCAGAGATTTCCTCGAGGACATGCCATATCGTATAGAACCTTTAGCAGGTGTGCGTTTTTTGCTATATGTGGGCTTAGGTATTTTAATAGAAGTTTGTAGGGGCGTATAACTTCGTTGATAGCTTTTGTTGTATATACGCCGTTCGGTTGGGCTTCTTGTGATTGTCGTGTAGGAATAAGGCCTAATCGTTCTTTTTGCGGAGGGAGACGGTGCCAAATGTGAATATCGTCCTGATGACGGAAGGGGCCCCGAAGCCATTCTTAATGCTCTGCTTTCCGAAGGAGTCAATCCGCGTGCAGATGAAATATATCTGCCTTCTGATGGCAGATATCTCACTTGTGGAGTGAATGTGTTAGCTCTGCCATAACGTATAGACGTAGCTGCTCCTGAAGGTGTGCGTTGGATTTTTGCGCCAATATTTTTGCGCCATTGCCCGATTGTTACATATTGCAAGCTAACAACTGCTGCTATTAAAATTAAGATATGTTGTATTTGTCGTTGTCGTAAAGACATAATATTATTTTCCACAACGATTTTTATTGGAACAATTTTTCTTATTTTTGCAGTCTTTGCACCCCTTGCAGTTTTGTTTGTTGCATTTTGCAGATTTGTTTGTATTTACATTTTTCTTTTTAGGTAGCAACTCTACCTTCTTAGCATTTGGGGGCAATTGCGGAACAAAAGTTTTCTCTTCTATTTGAGGAGATAAATTCCAATTTTTTAAGATAGCTATAAACTGTGGATGGCTGGGCAATTCTTTAAATGTAATTGCCAATTGCAGTGGCAGCAAAGTTTTTGAGTCCTGAATCCATATCTGCCAATCAAGTCCATCTTGTCTAAAAGCTAAATGATGACATTTAACTTTTCCGACATAATGTTTTCCGAGATATACGCCGCTTTCGACGTTGGCAATAGCTGAAGCATAAGGGTCGCTTACAAGTAAATCCGCTATAGGCAGGGTCGTCCTGAAATTGCTATTGATATAATCAAGAGTCTTGTCTATTGTATTGGGGACAGTAATTATTCCGTATGTATTATCTGTTTTGTTTAACACGGTAAGCTTTGTGCCGTTATACCAAATTCTTTCGTTACGCGTATCGCCAGTTGAATCGCTATAGACCTGATTGGGGCGTTTAACAATTACCTTAACATAATCGCTAAGCTGAATTTTCTGTCCGGAATCGAGAATATAGTCCGAAATCTGATAAGCTTCGAAGCTGAATTCTTTGGCATTTTTAAGACAATCCCCCATTGCCTTAAGAAGTGCATTTGCCTTCGGTTCGATATTGGGATTTTGGGATTGAGCTATCGTATTGTTGGCAATAAATAATAAACAAAGCGATATACAAATAAATATTCGTTTATACATTCTGATTCTCCTTGCACCTTTTATATAAATAAACGCATTCCTTAAATTCTTAAATAATTATACCCGTTTTGGCGTCTGGATTCTAAAGAAAATTGTATATAAAACGGGAACAACAATAAGCGTCAATACGGTAGCGAATGCCAGTCCGAACATTATAGCGACTGCCATTGCGGAAAAGAATGCATCCGGCACGAGAGGAGCCATTCCCAATATCGTTGTAAGTGCTGCCATTGATACGGGCCTTACTCTGCTGACACCGGAATCTACAACAGCGTCATACGGTGCCTTGCCTGATGCGAGTTGAGTATTTATTTCGTCAATTAAGACGACAGCATTTTTGATTAACATACCCGAAAGGCTCAGCATTCCGAGCATAGCCATAAAGCCAAAAGGATTATGGGTCAAGAGTAAGCCAGCTGTTACTCCAATGATGGCTAGTGGAACTGTTAAAAATATAATCAACGGTTTTCGTATGGAATTAAACAGAATTATTACGATTAGAACCATAAGCAAACCTGTCAAGGGTAATTTGCCGGCAAGCGCTGCTTTTGCGTCCGTTGAATTTTCGTATTCGCCGCCCCAGGAGAGTTCGTATCCTTCCGGAAGAGGAATTTGTTCTATCTTAGGTCTTAACTTTTCAAAAACAACACTCGCAGGTCCCGATTTTGCATCACATCTGACTGTTAACGTAGGCAGCCTATGTCTTCTGCGAATAATATGATTTTCTGTTTTGGTTTCGAAACCGAGTATATATTGACTTATCGGAATTGCCCTGTGCGCTACGGGCGACCAAATTTGTATGTCGTGAATATTAGCAATATTATTTCTTTCAATTGCCGGTGCACGCGCGATTATAGGCAGCAATTCGTCGCCTTCACGATATATTCCGATTTGCGTGCCTGTAAAAGTTGTTTGTAAAGCGGCGCAAATATTGGCACGAGTGAGTCCGGCATTTCTCGCTTGAGTTTCAGCTATTATTGGCCTAATTACCGGAACCATATTACGCCAATCGGTGTTTACATCGGCCGCTGTCGGCTCTGATTTCATAATAGCTTCTGCTTTTGCA
>CAZKNI010000267.1:0-6437 GCA_964554055.1 uncultured Phycisphaerae bacterium
ATCAGCTCATAGCAATCTGTCCGGAAATATGCTTGAAGATGCTGACCGTTATATTCCGCAAACAGCATATAATTTCGAATCTGCTTGGCTGAAAATCGTTGTTGTGGAAATTCTTGTTCTGCTAATTTATGTTTGCGTATAAGTGCGTCAATCGAATATTCAGGCCTATCGTATAGCGGAGAGACAACATCGGGAACAGCTTGCATTATTTTTTTCAATCTTTCCGCATGATATTCGAAATCCGATTTATTTCCGATTTTAAATGCCTTGACCATACGGGCAATTTCTAAATTCGACTTGTGATGTAAAAGGCATCTCGACCAATCAACTAAATCGCGACGATATAACTGATTGTCTTTCAGTTTATCTTTACATTTCAGCGATTCTTTTAATGCTTCTTCGATAAGCGGAATCATATAGGCTCTACGTTCGACATATTCAATCGTATGTTCATCAAGCGGCAACGGATGTTTCCACCCGGGGCGAAATTGATACAACGGGTCGCATAAAATCGAATCGCGATAATGGCCGCTCATCAAATCATCGGAATCGGGCCCATGTATAGACTGACAAATAAGCTGTAATACCGGAAGCATCGCATCGACATTGTCCTTTCCATATCGCAACCGCGCATATTCCCTGAGAATCTCAGGCAGATGAACATTTTGCGGCTTCCACATTAGCTTACGCATAACAAAGTAAAAAAGCGGATTATACAATCGCTGCTCAGGCCGATAGCCGACGCCTGCGAAATTCTTCCTCGTTCGCAGCACCGACATCACATAATGCACTTTACTGATAACCCCGCCGATATAACCCAACGGAAAACTATCCTGACCATAATTGTTCAAAACGTCAAACACCCAACGCCTGCCATACCAAAAATCATGATATTCATACAATGGCTCTTGTTCCGCTTTAAGGTCAAATATAACAAGAGGAACATTTTTAGGAATCGCTTCCATCAGTTTTCGTGTCCGTTCACGTGTCCAAGTATCTCTATTATTCAGCGCCCAGCTACCTAAAACAAAAACATCGGGCTTAAATATTTTCGCCAATTTGCCCATCGCTTTTGTATAAGCGGCAATAATTTCCGCTCGTTCTTTTTTCGTTCCGACTACTCGCCTTTCCGCCCAAGGCGACGGCATATAATAAACCCCCGTATCGACACCATAAGTAAGCCTACACGCCTTTACGCGCATCTTATTCATCTCGATAAACAAAGGCTCCCCCGGATGAACATAAATATGATTTCGATTATCCTTGATTAGTTTAACTTTCGGATATAGCTTTTTGAATTCCTCGATTCTTCTGGACGGCACGCTACCGAGCGACGTTACCATCAAAGGTCTTATACCTAACATCATCGCATATTTCGTCATTCGCCTAACAAATTTGATATGAGAATCGTCAGAATCAATCTTAACAGGCTTTTTGAATACGAAACCGCGAAAAACCTTATCAGCAGGCCAGCTATTTGTCCGAGACGGAAAATAATTCATCATATTATATCGCTGCTTGGCTCGCCAATCATATTCCCGCTTCCAATCTGCTTCCGTCCACGACTGCCAAACGTGATAATTCTTAAGCCCCCCGCCAAGACGGCTTTTCGTAAAAGGTTTTGAAATTATCGGTTTTGAAGGCATCGATATTGTCTTTAACTTAGGAACATATTCATTATAACTTTGATACCCGAAAAAACCTACGCCCCATCGTTCCAAAAGCTCATAAACTGCATAAAGCGTTGAATAGTCCTTACTCCCACCCAAAACCAGATAATTTTTCCCCTCAACCCCAAACACAGGCCATATCACAAATCCGTCATCTCCCGGATAATTCTTCGAGAGTTTAACAAGTTGCTTTCCACAAATCAGCTTTATCAATCCGTTCGTTTCCGCTCTTCCGATTAAAATAATATTTTGATATCTTGAAAATCTTGACGATTTATTTTCTACAAATATTGCCAGCTTAACACCTGTCATTTTCTCTACATATCGGCTCAGCTCCTTCGCTGCATGTTTTTCACCCAAGCTCGCACTCCTGCCAACAACAATCGCTGTTCGTGATTCGTTCTCTGAAACTATTTCAACCGCAAAACTCGCCTCTACAACATATCCCGCCAACAAGAAGCAAACAACAAACGCTCGAAACATAATCATCTCCAATAGCCAAAAATAAAAAAACCAAAATTAAGGCAATGCCCTTTCCTAAAATCACCGAGTAAGCCCTTCAAGCTCGTTAAATCCGCGAATATAAGCAGGCTCAAGCTCTCCACAATGAATAAATTCCGTATGATAATCCAAAAACAAATAATTACGTCCGTCAGGGTGAGATGTCTCTGCTATCTGTTCCCAGCCCGAAGCTACCCATCCACCCCAAACCTTATAATGATAGCTATCAGCATCGACAACGCATATCGTCTGAGATGGCAACGAAATTTCCCCGACACGTCTTCTGCGATTTTGAACACCCTCAGCGAATATCTCCTTATTAAACTTATACGTCAGCCAACCCCCGGGCCCGAAAATAATAGGCCCTTCCGGCGAATAATTTGTATCGAGTCGCGTTAACGTTACAACCATTTTACCCGGACACCAAAAAGACCCTCCCCCGCCGAGGGGCATTTTTCTCGCATCTTTATAACCGGTATAAGGCGACAATTCACACGCCCAACACGTATAATGCGACGATTGAGGATAAGCCCAAGCGTCTGTTCGAGGATATTCTTCGTTATGCTCATCTGTAAAAAATTGTATTCCCTGCCCTATTACGCTGAAATGTGCTGCACATGCTATTTTTTGTGCTTGTGCGCGGGCATTATTCAACGCTGGTAAAAGTACCGCCACAAGCACCGCTATTATCGCTACAACAACCAAAAGCTCGATAAGCGTAAACCCCGTCGATTGCGAATTGCGGATTGCGAACGTTATAGATTGCACCGAAGGCATCTTCGACTTCGCTTCGCTCGCAACGACATTACAAGTCTTTTGAAATCCTATTTTTGCAGGAGTCTGTATATGGCACTTAATCATCTTAATTTTTTCCTCAAAGTGAATATTCTCCTAGTTTTATATTCTACCAGCTCGTACTGCTTCCAAGAAATCGTGCGCTACCTTTTTTGCATCAAGCCCTGCCGGAGGTGCTTGACACGGACCGTTAATAAACCGATTGATAAACAACTGATACTTTGTACTAGCTATTTTTTTTGCTGTAGCTGTAACATCCATAATAGTTTTATACGTTGCCCCACTAGCATGATTTAACGGTAACGTTTGTGTCCCTTTTTTTATTTGCTCTCGACAAGCGTCCAGAAAAGCCATAGTCATCGGCCGGTAAATATCCCGAATCATTTCGTATCGGTCGCTTCGAAAATAGTCGTAAATTTTATTTCCTCGCCACGTCACATAATAAAGATAATGCCTAATCTCTTTCGGAGAATAGTTCAACGGTGCGTCGCGAAAATCCCTGATTAGAGCATTAACACCGAACTCCCAACGATGGGCTACCAGATTAATTGCCTGAAGAAGATAATCAAACAACCGATTGATGTGAGCATAGTGCATTTCAAAATCTTTCAGATTCCTATGACGAGTGGCTTCTATCGCATCCCAGACAGCTTGATTGATTTGTACATGAATATACGAGCGCATCAGATCAACCAAATCACGTATGTAGCAAGGATTAGATTGCTCATTGTCATAGACAGTCAGCGCATCAGCCAATGCATCAGCTAAGATTGGTGCCCAATGGCGTTGAAGAACAGTCTTCCGCCTTTGCAACTCGTCAAACGGAACCCAGTTTCCACCCAACTGATGCCAATAGACCGGATTCATCAACGTAACAGTCCGAAATCCGTCGGTCAGATGGGTATTGCTCTGGGGACCATAAACGGTTTTAAGCATTTTTTTATGACATAAAATCATTGCAGGAACAGATTCAGGCTGGTATCGCCTTTCACAGTAATCGCGAATAAAGTCATCAAGAGCAATTAGAGGGTTCCACGCCAAATGTAATACTAAGTCTTTGTAAAATGGAACATAATCCCGAGCCTCGGTGTACCATCCGAATCCAATCATCTTATCAGCTCGCTGATCGCAGAGGACGCGATACAAATTCCCCATAATACGAGACACATCACCCTGAACAGCAGTGTTGCCAGCCATGGAATTGAACACAATGAATGCCCAAGGTCGATTGAACCAGTAGGAATTATACACATAACTGGGTTCATCTTCTGCAGGATAATCCCATATTACCAGATTCAGATTTTGGGGAAGTGCACCGAGCATACGTTTGACTCGATAAGGCTGCCAGTAGGTTTTATTCGCTACTGCCCAGCAATCCATTACCCATTCAGCTCCGGGATGTTTCTCTTCCGCCCACTTCACCAGTTGTCCTACTGCGTTAGCGTAGTCACGAGTGAGCCGTTCCTTTTCTTGTGGCCTCTTCCCGGGAGCGCGTTCTGCCCAAGGAGAGGGCAGATAATACAGACGACTATCGCCGAGTGATGCAATCATATTTTCCAGACGTGCCTGATTCAAGCGAAGCCACATCGGATCCGCAGGATCGACGTAGGTGTTGTGGCGACCATTCCGAACCAATTCGAATGTACGTACCTTCGGGTATGTGTGCTTGAATTCCTTCAACACCGTGTTGGGAATCTTGCCGTCTGTTGTAGGATAGGGAGATCGAACGCCCAGTTTCAGGGCGTAAGGTACGAGATGTTTAAGCATTTTCAAGGCATACCCCTTTTTCCTGTCACGAGGTTCTTGCCTCGCTGCAGTCTTGATTCCAAGGCGCTTCCACATTCCGTAATCAAGCAAATTCACTACTGGAGGACCAGGAAGGTAATTGTGTCGGTTTAAACGGTACTTGGCATACCAACGCAAGTCCTCTTTCCATTGAGCCTCGCTGTAAAAATGAATCCCGTAATAGTGATATTGGCCACCGTGCATCCGAGTACTGAAAAAGGGCTTTTCTCTGATATCACAAGTGGGAATTACAAAGTTACTCCGCTTGGGTATATGCTCTTCATAACGAAAGAATCCTATCCGACCGAAACGTTCCAAGAGGTCATAAGCTGCATAGATAGTAGCTACGTTGCTAACTCCAGCGATAACAAGGCACGGCCTTTTCTGCCAAAGTGTTGTCTTAATAATAAACCCTTCTTCTGTTAGTTTTTTCTCATTAATTTCTATCTTCCCTCGTTCAGCCAGTTCTGCGATTATTTTATTCGTCTTAGGCTGGCCGAGCAGAATGGGAATATCTGATTCCGGAATACTCTTCTTTTTTCCAAGACAGTAGATAGGCAACCGCGCCCCTGTCATCTTTTTGATATACGTTACCAGTTCTTCTGAGGCAAATTTGTCTTGCCACGAAGGTTGGTCTCCCAACAACAGATAGGCACAGCTCTGTCCGGATTGGACTAGACAGTATTTGCCACTTGCCATGACCGAAGAGAGGCTTGTGAGAATCAGAATCAAACCTCCAATAAACTTCATAAGTTAACCTCCATAAAAAAGGGCTTTTTTTTAACATAGCTGAAATGTTAATGTTCCACCCAGACAGTCCAGCCATCGCCTCGCCAATACTCAGCCAGGACGAGCGGAGTAAAATCCACCCATCGTACATGACCATCAACAAACAGAGCATTGCCCAGAGACTCCCCGGGTATGTGCGGACCGAGCCATCTGTCGTCAGGCGCACCTTCTGCCAAAGTCTTGTGATAAGTGATCGCGTAATCCGCCGCTGCGACCGTCTGGTCCTGCTGTAGAATTTCACTGATATTGCAAGACCTCAATCCATGGTGGTGAGGCACGACGCCCTGATTCCATCCATCCCCGTGGGCATTATACCAGTAACTGCTACCGACTACACGGTATAGGGTGTCGATTCCAGGCCAACCGTTCCAAAACTTATATTGATCCGATGGACAGCGCGCGGGAGAAGGAACATCGGGAGCCATTTCTCCCGTACTGTCGAGAACCGTCTCGGTAATCTGGAGATATGGATTCAGTGGGCGAGTGGGTCGATCATCACAGTTAGGCCAGTCATACAGCAGATTTCCTGCCCATCGCCACGCTTCTGAGTTCATACTATCCAGCGCAGGAAATCGACCATTAAAGTCCGAAACATACATTTGCAATGCCAGTCCAATACCATGCAGATTCGCCCCGCACGCCAATCGTCTCGCCCGTTGACGCGCTTCATTCAGCGCAGGCAACAGTACCGCCACCAACACCGCTATTATCGCTACGACAACCAAAAGCTCGATAAGTGTAAACCCCGTCGATTGTGTATTGCGGCGCCAACAGTCCCAACGGGATGTACCGAAGGCATCCCGTTGGGACCTTCGGTGCAATCTATAACGCTCGCAATTACAAGGCGTTAGATTGCCACGCAATGACGCAGAAAAATGTATTTTGCAGAAGTCATTT
>CAZKNI010000268.1:0-2944 GCA_964554055.1 uncultured Phycisphaerae bacterium
CTTCGACGATTTGTCTGTGCGCTTGAATAGGATTATATAATCCCGCGCCTTCATCAGCGGGATTATAATCTACGTGTTCGGTAATGGCGATTTCGGTTAAACCGATTTCTATCGCTCTATTTATTAATGCGTCGAGTTCAGCGTCTGCATCGACGGAAAGAGTCGTATGTAAATGAAAATCGGTTGTAATCATGCTGTGCCTATTGTTCCGGTTTATTTTTTAATCTGAAGCCGTTTTACGGGCTGCCTCTTTCGTATAGGCTTGCGCTGTTCGAGAACTTTTTGCGCTTTTTTGATGTCCGATACTTTGAAAATGCCGTAAGTTTTTCCGCCTTTAGTTCCCGTCGTGCAATAGGCATAATTGATATTAATGTGTTCGCTCGCCAATCGATTGCATATATCAGCTAATGCGCCCGGACGATTTGCCATTTCTATACACAAGACGTCCGTCTCGGTTACAGGTACGTTTAGCGATTTGAGGATTTCAATGCCTCTTGCTCCGTTTTCCAGCACCATTCGCAGAACGCCATGCTCCTGAGAATCTACGAGAGTAAGCGCCTTGATGTTTACCTTTGCCTCGGCAAGCGCTTCGGTAACTTGTGCTAATACGCCCGGCTTGTTTACTAAAAAGACGGAAATTTGCTTAACAACGCTAAGAGCCATAGCTTTTGCTCCATTCAAGTAAAAATAATTGTCCCTACAACTGTTTACGTTCCGTTTTAATTATATTCTTCTTAACAACAATTGTGCATCATAATCGTGTTATTTTGGGTTTTCGAATTACAGTTCCGTAACGGTTTTTGCGACCATATCTCCGATTTCCGATGTACTGTATCCCATTTTACCTGCTGACATGGATTTCATTTTCGGCGTTGTCTTCATCACCGCTTGTTCTACTTTATTTCCGCTTTCCGATAGCCCTGCTTCCGTAAGCAACATTGCTAAAGCACAAATAGCAGCTAACGGATTGATTATATTTTGCCCCGTATATTTTGGAGCGGAGCCTCCTATGGGTTCAAACATCGAAACTCCTTGCGGATTAATGTTTCCGCCGGCAGCTATTCCCATTCCGCCTTGAATCATTGCGCCAAGGTCTGTAATAATATCGCCAAACATGTTAGGCGTTACAATTGTATCGTAATATTCGGGATTTTTGACGAACCACATACAACACGCATCGACGTGATTGTAATCGCGAGTTATGTCCGGATATTCTTTTTCTCCTATTTCATTGAATGCTCGCCACCATAAATCGTGTGCGTATGTCAAAACGTTTGTTTTAGCGACGAGTGTCAGCTGTTTTTTATCATTTCGCTTTTTGCACAACTCGAATGCATATCGCAAGCATCGCTCGACGCCAAAGCGCGTTGCAATCATTTCTTGTGTAGCGACTTCATTCGGGGTGTTTTTTCGCAAAAATCCTCCGCTTCCTACGTATAAATCTTCCGTATTTTCTCGGACAACGACAAAATCGATATCCTCCGGCGTCTTGTCTTTGAGCGGACAATAAACGCCCGGATATAATTTTACCGGTCTGAGATTGATATATTGATCGAGTTCGAATCGAAGCCTAAGCAATAATCCTTTTTCCAATATGCCTGGCGCTACGTCGGGATGCCCGACAGCTCCGAGATATATTGAATCGTAGCTACGAAGCTCTTCGAGTACCGAATCAGGTAAAATTTCACCTGTTTTTAGATATCTGTCGCCACCGAGATCGTATGTTTCGGTTTCATAAGTGAAGCCGTCAACTTTTGAGACAGCTTCGAGTACTTTCAATCCTTCCGCTACAACTTCCGGACCTGTACCGTCTCCGGGTAAAACTGCAATTTTAAGATGTTTTTTGGTCTGTTGTGTCATTTTCTATCCCTTTTGTTTCAAAAAGTTTCATAAGTTATAAATTAAATAACAGATTTATTTGTCAATCGGTTTTGTCGTATTGATGTTTTTCGTTTTCTTTAAATTTTCTATCTGCTTTGCAAGCAATTTTATTGTTTCTTGTGCTTTTTTAAGTTTCTTTTTGATTTTTTCCAATTCAGCTTCATATTTTTTTGTAAGAACAGCGAATTTTTCTTTTTCTGTTTTTTGTTTCGCAATTTCCGCTTGGCACAGCTCTATTTGTTTCCTAAGCTGAATAGCGTCGTTTTCTATTAATGCTTTCTCTTGTTGCACCTTAACCAGATTTTCCCTGCAAGCAATAATCGTTTTTTCCTGCTGAGAAATTTTATCTTCTATTTGCGTTTTTTCCTGCTGGCACTGTTCAAGCGATATTTTCAGTTGAGAATTTTGCCGCTCAAGTTTTTTTGTCTGAGGCAAATTACAGCTATTTGTAATAGCTAACATCAAACAGACAATCAGCATATTAATATATTTTAAGTTGTATTTATGCACTATTATTCCTCCTCGAGGAAAACACATATTAAACTCTAAAGAAGGTATGACGTCAAGAGTTACCTTAAATTTTGCTTTGTGAGCACTTTGTATATTTCCTCAGCTGTTGTGCAAGTTAGGATTTTTTCTCTGCCTTCTTTGTCCAAAACTTGGCTTATTGTAGCCATAAAATGAACGTGCGGAGCGGGCTTATTGGTAGGCGATAATGTAAGAAAAAAGATTTTCGACAGCTGACCGTCCATTGCATTGAAGTCGATGCCTTGTTTTTTGATGCCAACGGCACAGACTAAATCATCGACAGCGTCTGTCTTTCCGTGCGGAATGGCTATTCCGAATTGCATTCCTGTTGACATACTTTCTTCGCGTTCAAGAACAGCTTTTATCGCTTCGGGTGCATCTTTTTGACGTAACAAACCGTTTTGCACCAATAAATCGATAAGCTCCGTTATGATTTGTTCTTTCGTATTACCTTTTAAGTCGGGATTGATTAATTTCGGAGTAATATAATCTCGAAGCGAAATTCCATGAGTTACCTGTGAAGGTTGTTCTTCAA
>CAZKNI010000269.1:0-2560 GCA_964554055.1 uncultured Phycisphaerae bacterium
CCGCCTATTGGCAAGAACGGCTAAAACACATACCGGTAACAGAATTTTATAATCCGCACATCGAATATATTCACCCGGAAACTTTTATTGCGCAGGCAAATGACATTGCACATCAAACAGGCCAAACAAATTTTCCCGTTATATTTAACGGCAGACTTGAAGGAATGCTTTCTCAAAGAGATTTGGAACGAGCGCTGAAAGCGGGGGCGTTAAATAGGCCTGTAAAAGAATTTATGAGCAAACGGTTGACCTATTGTAATGAATCAGATAACTTAGCAGATATAATCAGAACGATGATAGACAAAAACGTAGGATATGTAGCTATCATTGAAGACGGTCAAATCAAGGGCTTTATAACCCAAGACGGTATATGGAATGTTTTATCGGAAGACACGTCAAAACAACTTGAAAATGATAATCGTATTATATAATAGCTAAACGGAATAATTACGATGCAAAAAAAGAAAAAAATTACTTCAAAAGCACGAAATATAACAGCTGTCTTTTCCGGTGTTTTTGACCCGATAACAGAAGGGCATTTGGACATAATTAAGCGAGGTGCCGGGATATTCAACAAATTAGTTATAGCGGTGGGAACAAATCCTGAAAAGTCGGAGCTTTTCTCCAAAGAAGAACGTGTCGGCATGATAAGAGAACTTGTTAAGCATTTGCCAAATGTGGATGTTTGCGGATATGAAGGCTTGACGACAGAATTCGTCAAATCTATAGGTGGAACGGTAATCTTAAAAGGAATAAGAGATACGGTCGATTTGCGCTATGAGCTTCAACAAGCTAATACGAATAAATTAGCAGGCGGAATTGAGACATTGTTTATGCTTGCTACGGACCAGCATACATTGACAAGCAGCACGCTCATAAAACAAATAGCGGCAATGGGCGGAGATGTAAGTTCGTTCGTGCCGAAATTGGTAGCCCGTAAACTCAAAGAAAAATTCAAAAAACAGAATTAACAAAAAATCTTTTTTATGGTAATTTTATATTAAATATGCTAAAAATAATGAGATAAGAACTTATAGCGTTTCATAACGTTTATAACAAATTATCTTTTCGGGACGGAAAGAGAAAGAATGAATTTATCCCGTGAGGACACATTTATTGCCATCTGCCCGGGATGCAAAAAGCGCTATCGACTTGCTAACAAATATCTTGGCAAGCAGATAAAATGTAAACATTGCCAACAAGTATGGGTAGCGCAGGCATCCGAGGAACGAAATGCCTATGGGGATACAACCGACCTTCCAAGTACAAATCAGACGGGATTATCACAAACGTCCGAAAAAACATCAGAAGTAAGTTCGTCCAGCGGAAAGGGGGATGCATCGAGCATAGATGTAGAACATTATTGGCTCGGCAAGAAGCTTGGACGATTTGAGGTCGTTGATGTTTTGGGTAAAGGGGCGATGGGCGTTGTATTTCGTGCCCATGACCCTGATTTGAGACGAGATGTTGCACTGAAAATACTCGAGAAGCAATTTATTAAATCCCAAAAGCGAACATATAGGCTTGAGCAATTTATACGAGAGGCACGTTCAGCAGCGAGGCTTTCGCACCCTAACAGTGTTACAGTATATGAAATAGGACAGGACAAAGGCTGGTATTTTATCGCAATGGAAATTGTTTCGGGCGGAACTTTGCTCGACCTTGTTCGCAGGAAGAAAAAACGCGTTCCGGTTGATTTGGTGTGCGAGCTTATCGCACAAGCAGCGGACGCGTTGTCAGCTGCTCATAAACTGGGAATTGTTCACAGAGACATCAAGCCAAGCAATTTGATGCTGACAGCAGACGGAAGAATAAAGGTGGCTGACTTTGGTTTAGCCCAGCTTCAGGACACGAGTGATGATTTTGAACTCCCGACGAAAGCGGTTGGCACGCCTTATTGGATGTCGCCCGAGCAGTGCAAAGGGCAGACAGCTATTCCTCAGAGCGATATATATTCTCTCGGAGCTGTGCTGTATTTTGCACTTACGGGAGAAGTTCCGTTTAAAGGAAGCACAAAACGGGAAATATTGACTCAGCATATAAATGCTCCTGTACCCGACCCTCGAAAGGTAAGAAAGGACGTTTCCGAAACGCTTTATAATATAATCAAAAAGGCGATGGCGAAGAATCCCGCTGAGCGATTTCACGATGCAGCGGAAATGGCTATTGCACTGCGAAACATAGCTAACGCTATTCGCCAATCGAAGATGGCGGAAAAATGGTGGACAAAACTCGCGAGCACGGGAGCTGTTGCAACAGCTGACGCTGCCCGCAAGAGGGAATCTTCCGCAATAGGAAAGATTTTACTGATATTGATTCCTTTGCTTTTGATACTTGCCGTGATTTTCTATTTCGCCCGCAAGCCTGCAGAACCTTCAAAGCAGATTACGCCAGCTAAGCCGACGCCCACAAGAATCAAGCCAGCTGAAGTTAAGGTTCCCGTATATGTAATCAAGGGGCAACGCACTTATCATGCTAAAGGGTGTCCGATGCTCAAAGGAGTTCCCGCTAATATGCTAATAAAGTTTGACTCTGATAAAGAGGCGGAAAAAGCGGGTAA
>CAZKNI010000270.1:0-3259 GCA_964554055.1 uncultured Phycisphaerae bacterium
TTGTAAAAGATGATTTTTTATCGGTTCGACAGTGCTGTCCGCAATGATTATCAGCTTTGTCGTTTGCTGGCACATGTTGTTTTATACTCCTTCCGTATGATTTTTCAATTTTTAGGAAACATACGACGCAAAATTACAATGCAATTTCAGTTAGCGTCATTATAAGACATAATAAGAAAGTGCAAAGCGCAAATTTTTGCATTTTCAATATGTAATAAAAACATGTAGCATTGCAAGGTTTTACTCGCGAGATACACGATTTGGCAATCTTGCTCGCTCAATATGCGCCTTTTGCTGTTAGAACAACAGCTGCTGTCTTGAACATAAGGATAATATCAAGCCAAAGCGACCAGTTTAGCACGTACCATTCTTCAAGTTGAACCCTATCTTCAAACGAAAGCTCATTCCTTCCGCTGCATTGCCATAGCCCGCACAATCCGGGTTTAGCCATCAAGATAATATCAGCAGCTTCACCTATCTGATTTAGCTCGTTTATCAGATAAGGTCGAGGTCCAACCATACTCATATCTCCGATAAAAACGTTATAAATCTGAGGCAACTCATCAAGTGAAAATTTTCGTAAAAATTTTCCAATAGACGTAACTCGCGGGTCAGATGTCTTCAATTTTCGATATATCCGCCATTCTTCCGCTAATTTGGGGTTTTCTTTCAGGGCTTTTTGTAATCGTTCGTCGCCATCAAGATACATTGTTCTAAATTTATATACATTAATTATCTTACCGTTTTTCCCCGGACGTTGTTGAACGAAAATTGCGGGTCCTGAAGATGTTAATCGGACAGCTAAATATAGAATCAAAAATAGGGGCGAGAGTAATATCAAAAATACGGTTGACACAATTATATCAAAACATCGCTTAACAATTTGGGCGTATAGCGATTTAAGATTATTTTTTATTTTTAACAAAAATAGCTGTTCCATAAACAAAGCACGTAATTCGGTATTCAAAAGGGCAATCCCTTTAAGTTGCGGCACAAGCAACACCTGAGAAACGTATTGCTGAACCTCGCTTACCATTTTGGAGTGCTTAATAGGGTCGAGTGAAGGCATTGCAATAACAATTGTGGATATTTTCATCATTCGTACAAACTTCTTAAATTGATGTATTTTCCCGAAGACACGATATTGTTGCGAGCTATCCGATACTTGTATGATGCTTCCTATTTTTTCAGGGTCATCATCCAGAAAACCTATTACCCTATATCCGAGCAAATGCTCTCGCTCAAGACCTTTGAGAACAGAGATACCTGCATTTCCCGCGCCTAAAATTAATACATTTTGCTTCCATATTCCCAAATAGGAGAGAAGGCTTTTGCCTATCCATCTGAATAGGGGAAATACAATCAAACCGATAAGCCACATTGTCATTAAGACCAGACGCGAAACTCGTTCGCTAAATTTTCCCAAACTGATAATGGCGAGTACGATAAAAAAGGCTATCGTAACAGCTTTTAGCAAGTTTCTTACTTCTTCCCAAAACGGTAAACGTTTGAAATATAGGCCTTCATATGCAATTGCCAGAACAAATACAAGAGGAATCCACCAAAGAGATATATGTGAAGAGTAATACCAATTCAGCGAATGTTCTTGTATGGAAAAAATGGCAGGGAGGATGTACGTACGTATTAACATTGCAAAACACAAAGCCATATAAAAGGCGATAAGATCGATAAAAATCAATATAAGTGCTTGCATTGCCCGCTTGAATGTCATATCTACCTTTCAAAGCATTTCGTTACCGAAGGAGAGCCTGTTTTTTAGTCATAAATCATTATACATTGTTAGGTTGATTCTTCAAGTTTACAAACTCTCTTCGTTCTTATTATTCTCAAATCGCGCATAGATAAAATGTTTACTCTTTTATTTTTATGCAATTTGGTGTATCTATATTAATAAAATACAATGCAATAATAAAATTGTATAATATCAAATTATATTGTACTCTTTAGTTCTTGAAACCGTAATTGTAAGGAATCGGATTTTCGGGAAGATTTATGTATCGTGAGCTGACGGAATATTTCAGCAGAATAAGCAGCTACGGCTGGCCAATCGTAATCACCGAACTTATAATCATAGGCCTCGTTATTTACGTGATTCTAAAATTTTTGGAAGGAACACGAGGGCTTAGATTATTTCGAGGATTGATTTTAATATTGGCAAGCATCCTGTTAATTATCGGAGTGCTCGCGGAAAACTTTCATTTGACTCGTATTAAGGTTCTCGCCCGTCCTGTGTTGTATATTATATTCTTTGGTTCACTCATTGTGTTTCAGCCTGAGCTTCGACGGGGATTAATGAGGCTGGGAGAGGCTCGTTGGTTTCGTCGTCTAATAAGCGCTTCCGAGTCGACGATACAAAGCATTGTTTCCGCTGTCAAATATTTGGCGGCGCATAAAATCGGGGCATTAATAGCTATTGAGAGGCAAGTCGGATTAGCGAGTACGATTGAAAGTGGCGTTTTGCTCGATGCTCATGTAAGCGCAGAATTGCTCAAAACGATATTTTGGCCGGGCTCTGCTTTACACGATTTGGGCGTTATAATTCAAGAGAACAGAATTGTTGCAGCTAGTTGTCAATTTCCTTTGACCGAATCGGAAAATGTCGACCCGTCGCTTGGCTCGCGACATCGAGCTGCTGTCGGCCTTACTGAAGATTCCGACGCTGTTGTCATTGTTGTGAGTGAAGAGACAGGAAAAATATCTTTGGCTGTTGACGGGAAATTATACACAGATTTGAGTTCGCAGGAATTGGAAGACAAATTAAAACAGTTATTGAGCGGAGTTGATTAAGGTGCGTTTTTCGATACCCGAAAAAGTCAGGACGTTTTTTACCGTCTTTATATTAACGTGTCTTATTTGGATTTACGCTGATCAGGTAACGACGGAATATATGACGGCAACAGTTACGCTTGAGGTTGCACCCGCAAGCGGAACAGACTTAATCGTTAAGTTGCTTACGCCTCAAAGCGGACAAATAGAAGTTACATTCGCAGGTCCGCGGGCAAGGCTTGAAAGACTAAAAAATGATTTACAAGGAAAGTTTAAGTTTATTTATTACGTCAAGCCCGGCGCCAAGTTTGAACGAATAATAACAAAGGATACGGTTGAAATTATAAAAAGTCAACTTAGAGAGCTTTATCCGACGATAACGGTGAGCAATGTTGATGTTCCTCGGATTAAAATAGCTGTTGATAAATATGTATATGTCAATATGCCGGTAAAAGTTATTATCGGTACGATG
>CAZKNI010000271.1:0-3525 GCA_964554055.1 uncultured Phycisphaerae bacterium
GTTGAGACGAATGAACGGATGGCGAGGACTTGTATTGAAAATATAGCAAATTTTTTTGCCGGCAGATTGCAGGAACTCACGCGAATAGCATAGCTACATTGTTATTTGGGTCAGCTAATGAATACATCGTTTTCCAAAGGGGTTCGATATAATTGTATGTTACCCATTGTTCGATATCGTGATATAAGTTATATCCCTTTTGTGTGAGAATAAATTTGTTTTTTGATTTTCGTATGTGTCCTGTTAATCGTAAAGGCGAGAAAAGAGCGGGTAACGAATTTGTTTGTCCGTTATAAAGTTCCCAGAATTTTTCATATAGGATTTTTTTGTAGCCTGTTAATGTTGTATAAAGTTCAACAGCTGATTTTCCGTTAAGTTGGCGTGATATATATTTGTTTATATCGAAAGTATTTATCCAAAAAAAATCGCCTGTATATGTTGCCGCTCCCGCTCCTATTCCGAAATACTTTTTGCGAGTTATAGAAGAGTAATGATTTTCGTTGCGTGTAAATGTCCAGACCGAACGTCTTTGATAGCCTGCGTTATTGGCGATTCGTTGCATTTCATTTAATACGTAATGTTCGAGTTTGTGATTGTGCTTTGATTTTCCGAATGGAGTAAAACCGAATCTCATGAGGGGATAAGTTGAAATTTGGCCAACGCCTGTCTCAATACAATAACGGAAATCATTTAAAGCTATATCGGTGTCGAAATTGATGACATCAAAGATTAAATCTACATCGACGAATTCAAAGGTTTTTAGGGCTATTTTCAAACTTTTTCGATTGTCACTCGAGGTGTTAGGGCGTTTAAGGTATTTTAGGACGCTGTCATTCATAGATTGTAGGCCTATGCTTATGTAATTTACGTTGCAATCGACTAAAAATTTTGCAAGATACTCGTCTAAATGAGATGGCAGGATTTCAACGGCAAATTCATTGCGTCTGTTAATTTTAGCGAGTATGGGAAAAATTTCCTTTAGGAGCGTTGGCGTTCCGCCGCCGATGTATATTGAGTTCGTTTCAGTTATATGTAATTTCCTTAACTCGTTTTCGACGGCGTGCAGATATTGAGTTGCAGTGTGAGTATCGTATATTGTTTTTAAATAAGGGCAGAATGGGCATATTGTTTGGCAAAACGGAATGTGAACGTATATGCCCATATCGGATGTAAATTGAGCGGGATAATCTTTCGATGTCCATGCAACAAAATTCTTTTGCATTCTTTTTTTCATGTTCTACAATTGTATAAATTATATTAGCGTTTGTCAGTGATAATTGTATTGAATTAGGTATTGATTGTATAAATATTGTTGCTCTTATTGAAGAAGAAAGGGATGCAATGATAAAGTTTGCTTATATAACGGATACACATCTGGGAGCTTCGGAGGGAGCTTGGGGTCAGCAGCCAACATATCCTCATTTGGTTCCTCAGCTGTTTGACGATTTAAAGGAATATTTGCAGAAACATCCTGTTGATTTTATTCTTCATGGCGGAGATGTTACAGACGGAGGAACGGATGAGCAGCGGAAGCAATTAGCTGACATTGTTTCGGATATGCCTTGTCGTTTTTTTGTTACTCTTGGAAATCACGATTTATCGCAGAAGGAATCTTTGAGCTGTTGGCGTGAAAGCGGAAAGCTGTTTTTCAATGATAATATGACGGATACTTGCGATTTTTCGTTAGAATTGGGTAATGTGAAGCTTGTTGTTATGACGAATACATGGCAGAATCCGGAGAGTGAAGATGCGTTTGTTTGGAACAAGGAATTAGGGCAATATGCAGGATTTACCGGTGTGCAATATGATTGGCTCGAATCTCAAGTTTCCGATGGCATGCCTGTTATTTTATCCATACACGAGACGTTATATCCTCTTAATATGGAGCTGACAGAGATGGATGGGCCTATACATGAGCCGCCCGGAGAATATGTTAAGAAGATTTGCGAATTTGTTGAAACACATCCTCAGATAAAGTGTGTTCTTTCGGGGCATTGTCATGCGAGTTGTCGGACGAGGCATGCTTCAGCTGTTCATATAACGAGTGCAGCATATTTCGAGCCTCCTTTTCAGATGCGCATAATTGAAATTAATGATAAATCAATTGATGTAACAGTAGCATATCCGATTGATTTGAAAAAGTATGCTGTTGAAATCAATAAAGAACGAATGTGGTCGGCGGGTAAATGGTACGATTGGCGTATTCAGGTAACGATTTAATCAGATGTTTTTCTCGGGAATATGTTAATTTGTATTTTGATTGATGTTGAAAGTTTCCGTTTCGTAAGGGATAATTGCATTTATGGTCAGATTGGCAGTACCGGAAAATTTGAGTAAAAGGCGGAAAGTCAAGCATAGGCGAATACGTGCAATTAGCATAGCGCCGGCGATGTTGACCTTGGGCAATTTGTTATGTGGATTTGCAGCGATTCATTTTGCCGCTCGTCCCGAATATGCGCTTCATAATCCTATTTTGACTAAATGGCTGCCTACGAATTTGGCATTGTCGTGCTATTTGATATTTGCCGCGATGATTTGCGATGCTTTGGACGGAAGATTGGCACGGATGGCAAGGACGACGAGTGATTTTGGCGGTCAGCTTGATAGCTTGGCTGATATTGTAAGCTTCGGTGTTGCCCCTGCGTTTATTGCTGTACGTTTAATTATGAAAACTCTTGCTTCTCATTCTCAAGCAATTGACCCGTTTGTTAGCCCTGCTGCGGAGACGATATTTGGGCGTTTTTGTTGGATAGCAGCTGGAGTATATTTGGCATGTGCAGCATTGCGTTTGGCTCGCTTTAATGTTGAAAATGTTCCGGATGAGTCGGCACATATGCATTTTAAGGGGTTGCCTGTTCCCGGCGCAGCGGGTACGATGATAGCGATTGTTTTATTGAGCGATCAGGTTATTCCGGAGATAACATCGCCCGAGGCATCTAAGATATTAGCAAAAATGGTTCCGTGGATATCTATTACTCTGGGATTGATGATGGTTTCGCGCTTGCCTTATGTTCATGTTGTCAATAAGTTGTTGAGAGGCAAGAAACCGTTTTGGTCTCTGATAGCAGTTGTTTTTAGTTTGATGATATTTATGTTAAAGCCAAAGCTTGTATTGGCGATTGTGCTTTGCGGGTATGCTTTGAGTGGCCCTGTTGTTTGGCTTATTAGGATGTTGCGCGCAAGATATTTGTATGACAGTAAAAATAGTTCTGTTGCTATTTTGAATGATGAAAATGAAGGAAAGATGGAGTTGCTATGAGTGTTGTAACGAGATTTGCACCTTCACCGACAGGGTATTTACATGTTGGCGGAGCGAGAACAGCGTTGTTTAATTGGCTATTTGCCCGCAAGAATAAAGGTAAATTTATTTTGCGAATAGAAGATACGGATAGGGCGCGTTCGACAGAGGAATCGGTTCGTAAAATATTGGAAGATATGAAGTGGCTGGGGCTTAATTGGGATGAGGGTCCTGAAGTGGGGGGAGAGAATGGCCCGTATTTTCAAAGTCAACGGCTTGAGATTTAT
>CAZKNI010000272.1:0-2736 GCA_964554055.1 uncultured Phycisphaerae bacterium
TTAAACAGGTGCACAATGTCTTCTTGGCGGAGGAATTACATTCGGTTTAATAGGATAATACATGTGCCATTCCCTTATAATTCTTCCGTCTCCGGCAACGTTATCAACCTCGCCAAGACATTTAAACCCGACCCTCTCATAAAGAGAATAAGCTATCTTATTGTCCAAAGCGGTCGTTAACTCAATCGCATCGCAGCCAGCTTGCTTAGCATCATCAATTAAACGATTCATAATTTGCCGGCCTAATCCTTGCCCATGATATTCATCGAGAATGCCTATTCCGAGAACAGGAAACGGAGTATCGACCCACCAAAGAAAAAAATATGCTATTACTCTGTCCCCGTCAAGTGCAATATATACGAGGTCATGTCCATTCTCGGCACGCTCAATAACTTTTTTAAGTGTATCTGCATCATAGCTATGAGGCATAAAAAGATTACGAGAATGCTCAGATAGCTCATTATTAAAACGGACAAGAGCTTGTTCGTCGCCTTTTTGTAATTTACGATAATACACGGATTTGCCGTTCTTGAGTACGAATATGTCAGACATTGTTCTTTTCCTTTTTGTAGCCTATAAATATTTTAATATATCAGCTGCTCTAAAACAAACGATTATTACACCTGTCATCCAATCAATAATTTTAACTTTGTTTACCCGATAAAATGTTAGACAAACAGGTTGTTTTTCTGACTTTAGAACAATTACAAAAAGCTAAGGTTTATCCTTATTCCATAAGCTCTTTAGCATTTCGATATCTCCGCGAATGGCATAAATTTCACCGGTCGTTATCTCTATCTCAAGCTGCCTTCTTTTATAGCTTTTAACTCCGCCAATTCCCTTATTCCCTCGCCAGGTAGGAGACCAAAATAATTCATCTCCTACAAGCGGATGACAATCGTCAAAACTATAACCCGGAATTACCTGTCCTTTTTCATCGAGTATTTGCACACGAATTCCCCCGAAAGGCGAACGAGCATTTATTTTCAAATCATCGCCTTTTATATACAAAGGCCTTGTCCTCAAATATCCCTTTCCCGACGGTGTTTCCAAATACATAAAACCGTCGAGCCGCAATGTGTGAAGCATCAAAGCTGCATCGGTAAGATTTTGATTTTGATAATGCTCAGCTTTAGACCCTCCGGAATAAAATCGTATCCGATTATTTTCATCTATCAGCATAGACCCGACATATATACACCCGCCTCCGTGTTCGCCAAGCTCATTTCGTTCAATAAAAGCTTTATGGAATGTACGGTTAAAGTGATTTCCGTCATAGCTATATACCAAATCGCAATCCATCGCGCCATTGGGCAATCTGTGTGTATTCGGATCACAATGTATCCGCCAAAGTAAGCCGACAAAAATATCCTCATATTCAATAACAGGCATTCCATAAAAACCTACGAGAGGAGGATCAAGCGGGTCGGGATGCATAATCAATTCCGGCTCGGTAAATGTCTTCCAATCTTTCGTATAAAAGAAGAAAATCCTTCTATCACCGTTATATTGCCTAACGTTAAATGTATATGCTTTCTTTATCGGATTATAAAATACAGATGTCGGAGTATCTGTTGCAGCTTGATTTTCGAATATATCGCTAATCGTCCATTTTATGCCGTCAGGAGAAACAACTAACGCCCTACAAGGCGGCTTATCACCTTCTAAAAAATTAATTAATAATTTAAATCGTCTTTCAGGGTCGGGGTCATACTTATCATAATATGCAGGCCCACCTTCGACCCCGCCCACGAGGCCAAAAACTTGATTTTTTGCTCGAACAGGACCTTCAAATTTTGCTTTTCCTCTAAGATCGGGCTTTGTCCAGTGAATACCGTCTTCGCTTTCAGCATAACAGATAATAGGTTCTCTAGGCAGAATCTCTTGGTCGGTCGCTTCCGGTATATCGTAAGAATCGAAATGCAATGCAGCGGGAGCTGCCCCGTATAATCCAATATATTTACCTGTTTCGGGAATTCTCACAACAAGAGGAAAATCCCAACAGCCTTCGCACAATTCGTCTTCCAATGTCGCTTGAGGTATATATTTAGGCCTTCCCTGTTTGCGTCTGAGATTATTATAGGAAATAAGTTTCCAATCGTCAAAAAAGTGTATATATCCCATTGAAAAATCCCTTTTAAGATGTCGATTTCCGATATTTTTGAAAACAGGGTGACAAAAATGCCACCCTGCTATTATCGAATCTCCCTATTACATTAGAGAAAACAAAATATTAAAAATATCTGCCCCGTAAAGCGAACAAGCTTCCTATGCTTAACAAAATTATGCTTATCGGTTCCGGAACAGGTGTATAAGTAAGCTCAAGCGAAGGCCCGTTATATGTTGTATTTTCTCTTGATGCAAAATCCGGATCATTTGTTGTATCCGAATGTCCCGAAATCATAAAAGTAATAACTTTGTCTGTATCCGTATTTATAAAATCTGTCAGGGCTTGTGATGAGAAAGACAGAAGCTGCCCTGCATTATAGGGTGCCATCGCTGTTGCTAAGACTCCCGTAGCATCGGAAGTAAACAGATGTCCATCATCGGTGTTGTTTGCGGGCGCATTTCTCCAAGTTATTCCGGATGAAGCGGGATTCGGATAAATATATCCGGAACCTTCCGCCCAGTCTTGACCGGAAGAACTATCTTTCAATCCATACAGGTCATAAGAATATCCGCCCGTTCCGCCTGCGAAGACAATGTTCAGCGTAGCGTCAGTTGCCGTAGCAAAAT